>JBAZGV010000045.1:0-6883 GCA_041652675.1 Candidatus Omnitrophota bacterium | reverse complement strand
AAAACTGATCAGAATTAAAAGTAAACCTGCTAACCCGGTTATGATTCGAGAATTAATACTACCCTGAACCTGAACAAGTGCGTTGTTAATATCCTGCGGCTGTAAGATATTTAAAGCGAAGACGATTAAAGCAAGGCTAGCTATGATAATCACTGCCGCGTAAAAAAATATACCTAAAAACGTAAATATTCTCATTGCCGGCCTCCCTCTATATTTTAGTTTCTTCCTTTAGCATATCTTGAATAAAATGCGTAGAGATATCCCCTTTTAAAAATAATGGATTTTCCATAAGTTTTAAATGGAAAGGTATGGTTGTTTTTATGGGCGCGACATGAAATTCACTCAATGCCCGGCGCATTATTTTAATCGCTTCTTGACGGTTACTCCCGTGCACAATTAATTTAGCAATTAAAGAATCATAAAAAGGCGGAATTTCATACCCGGCATATATATGCGTATCCACCCGGACATTCGGGCCGCCGGGTAAAATTAAAACTTCAATCTTTCCGGGAGAAGGCATAAAATTATTATCCGGATCCTCGGCGTTAATCCTGCACTCGATAGCCGCTCCGTTAATATGTATTTGATCCTGCTGAATCTTCAGTTTTTCACCCGAGGCAACTTTTAACTGCTCTTTAATCAAATCAATTCCCGTAACCATCTCGGTAACGGGATGTTCGACCTGGATACGCGTATTCATCTCCATGAAGTAAAAATCATTAGTCTTGGCGTCGAGAAGAAATTCTATCGTTCCACAACTAACGTAATTTATGGACTTCATCCCTTTCAGGACTAATTCCCCTAACTTTTTACGCATCTTACTGTCAACTACTCCGGACGGAGATTCTTCCAACAGTTTCTGGTGCCGCCTCTGGATACTACAATCCCTCTCTCCCAGCTGTAATATATGGCCAGTTTTATCAGCAATAATCTGAACCTCAATATGGCGCGGCTTCTCGATATACTTCTCAATATAAACATTGGAATTGCCAAAATTCGCTTCAGCTTCTGATTGCGCGGTCATAATACTTGAGACTAAGGTCAAATCATTATGGCATATGCGCATTCCCTTGCCGCCGCCGCCGGCAGCCGCTTTTATTATCACGGGATATCCTATTGACTTTGACGTTTTTAATGCTTCTTCTTTATTCTTGATTGCCGTGGAGCTGCCCGGGACAATAGGCAAACCGGCTTTATGCATCGTCGCGCGCGCAGCCATTTTATCTCCCATAAGCCTGATATTTTCAGGGGTCGGGCCGATAAAAGTAATTTTGCAAGATTCGCATATTTCGGCGAAATGCGCATTCTCAGCCAAAAAACCATAACCGGGATGAATTGCTTCTACGTCCGTAATCTCTGCGGCGCTGATAATTGCGGGGATATTAAGATAACTGCTTGATGAAGGCGCCTGCCCAATACAGACAGCTTCATCAGCAAAGCGCACATGAAGAGAGTCACTATCCGCTTTAGAATAAACCGCGACCGTGCGTATGCCTAACTCACGGCAAGCGCGAATGATCCTTAGGGCTATTTCGCCACGGTTAGCGATAAGTATTTTAGAAAACATATTAATGAGCGCTCAACTTACGATCCGCCGTAGGCGGAGAGTAAGTTAATGTGCGAATTAACCCAGTACTTATTTTGTTTCAAAATAAGTACTGGGTAAGTTCGGATATAAAGTTATCTTCACTTTGTTTCATAACTTTAGTCCTCACTTAACTAGGTTCGATTAAGAATAGAGGCTGCCCAAATTCTATGGGCTCGCCATTATCAACTAAAACTTCTAATATTTTACCTTTGATCTCTGACTTTATTTCATTCATTAATTTCATAGCTTCAATAATACAGATAACCTGCCCCGGTTCAACTTTTTGGCCCATTTCTACATAAGAAGGTGATTCCGGGCTAGGTGCGCGATAAAAAGTACCTACCATTGGCGATTTAATCTCCAAAGATTTAAAATCTGCTTCTTTCTCGGCTTCCTGAACCTGCTTAGGCGCCAGATCAGCTGTATTTTGCCGCTCTACAACAATCGGGCCGCTAAATCCTTCCCCGCCGGAAGAAGTCTTTTTTAACCTTATGCGCATACCTTCCTTCTCTATTTCTAACTCCATAAGATTATTTTCATTCATGAGATTAATCATCTCTTTTATTTCTTTAATGTTCATAGAACACTCCTTTTAAAGGCTCGCATTATTCTTTGTTTACCCTTTCAACGTATCCACCGGTACGGGTATCTACCTTTATTGTATCGCCCTCATCAATAAAAAGAGGAACTTGTATATTTGCTCCGGTCTCTATCTCCGCGGGCTTAGTTCCGCTCTTTGATGTATCTCCTTTTATCCCCGGTTCGGTATGAATAATCTTAATTTCTATAAAATTCGGAAGGTTAACAGATAAAGCTTCACCTTTAAAGAAATAACCCATAACCTCAATATTATCTTTTAAAAATTTCGTTTTATCTCCCAGGCTCTCTTGTGAGACGGCGATCTCCTCGAAATTATCAGAATCCATGAAATGGTAAAGATGCCCGGAATTATACTGATATTGAAGCTTGCGCTCCTCGACAAATGCCTGGCCTATCTTCTCATCTCCGCGAAAAGTCTTCTCCTGAACATTTGAATTCTTCATATTTCTTAGTTTTGCGCGGACGAATGCCGCGCCTTTGCCCGGTTTTACGTGCTGGGCATCAATAACCACATAAACATTATCGTCAACTAAGATCGTTACCCCTGATTTTATTTCATTTATTGATAAAGCCACTTAACACCTCGCATCCTCTTTTTGTCACCAAAACCATATCTTCTATGCGTATCCCGAATTTACCTGGTAAATAAACTGCCGGCTCAACCGTAAAAACCATGCCTTCCTTTAAAATATCTTCACTCTTGCTCGAAATACTCGGGTCTTCGTGTATATTTATGCCGACCCCATGCCCAAGGCTATGCACAAAATAATCTCCATACCCTCTAGCAGCTATATATTTACGGCTAGCCGCGTCAATTACCCCTGCTCTCTCCCCGGGCTTAGCCTTTTTTATAGCGATTTCTTGCGCCTTAAGCACTAATTCGTAAATTCGCCGGGCAAGACCATTGATTTTACCCAAAAAGAATACCCTTGTCAAGTCAGATTTATAACCCAAATAGTCAACACCCACGTCAACAAGCACGATATCTTTATCTCCTAACCTTCTTGATGTCGGCAGGTGATGCGGATGGCAAGAGTTCGCTCCAGAGGCAACAATAATATCAAAAGCAGAGCCAATCGCGCCTTGGTAACGGATAAAACGCTCCAGCTCCGCGGCTATCTCTAATTCCCTAACTCCCGGCCGAATAAAATCTTTAATAAATTCTATCGCTAGTGCGGTAATTTCAAGCGCCTTTCTTATTTTAGCTATCTCTTCAGCTCTCTTTATCATCCTTAATTCTTCAATTATTCCATGAGCCGGTACAAGAAACGCTCCTGCCTTAAGGTGTTCCTTTATTTTTTTATACTCGGCGTAAGGCAAATGCCGCTCTTCAAAACCTATTCTTTTTAAACCAAGGCCAGTACAACTTTGCGCGATCAATTTAAAAACTGACCCATTTACATGCTTTATAGTGGCAATACCCTTAAGCTTCTTCTTTGCTTCTTGCGTATACCTGGAATCGGTAAAATAAGTAAGCCCATTTGAGGCTGCTAAAAGATAAGCATCAGGATTAGGAAATTGAGTAAGGTAGGCAGTATTAGGTGATGACGATACAATAAATCCGTCTAACCCATTGGATTTTAATTCCTTTATCAACAACGGCGTGATATTCATTATCCATTAAGTAGGTCCAATATTGCCTCTAGCCCCAGGTAATAACTTTTGGCTCCAAAACCTAAGATTGTTCCGGAAACTACCGGGCTAATCAGGGATTTCTGGCGAAATTCTTCACGAGCGTAGATATTAGAAAGATGCACTTCAAGAGTTAAGATACCTGCGGCAGCAATTGCATCTCTTATCGCGACGCTTGTATGCGTATAAGCCGCCGGGTTAATTAAAATCGCGCTAAAGTTATTTCTTGCGCCGGCGATTAAATCAACTATCTCGCCTTCATGATTAGATTGTTTTATGGCAAGGCTTACTTTTCCCTTTTTAGCAATTTTTTTTAGCCCTTCATTTATTTCCTTAAGGGTTACCTTACCGTAAACCTTGGGCTCTCTCTGGCCCAATAGATTTAGGTTTGGCCCATGAATAACTAGTATCTTTTTCATTATTTTCCCTCTGCTTCATCAACAAGCATAATCGGTATACCGTCTTTTACAGGGTATTTATTTCCGCATTTCTTACAAACTATTTTTTCCCCTGATAAAAAAACATCCCCTTTACAAGCAGGACAGCATAGAATATCTATCAGCTCTTTATCAATCATTTTTTATCCCCTCCGACTTAGAAAGATAAACGGTCCTTAATTCATAAAGTAGGCTTTCTAATAATTTAGACTCATCCGCATCCAGATTGCCTTTAGTTTTATCAACAAGCATCCCTAAGGTATCAATAAGAAACTTTGCCTGAACAAGGTCAACTTCTGTTTTATTTGTAACCGGATTTGCGATTGAACCCAAAGCAATCGAAGCCTGTAATGAAAGGGTAGTGATAAAAAATTTAAAATCAGGCTTGGGAGGTGTAAAATCTTTTTTTTCTTTTTCCATATTTAATTTATCCACGCACCAATTCTATTTAGCTTTAGAAACTATAGCAAATTGGTGCGGGGTTAACTATTATCCCGGCATAACCAACAACGCTTGTTTTATCGCCGGTAATATCACCACTTGTCTGATAAATTGCGAGCCGCCCGCTTTTTGCGCCTAAGGACTTGGCGGCGCTAAGCATAACAGCCACCGGAGCATAACCGCACATAGATATATTAAAGTTACCTATCTCCTGCATTAACTTTTCTTCATCAAGCGCTAATATGGCTTCGATAGCTTTTTTATCTTTGCCCCTTGCCTGTTCATCAGCCTCATAATGCGTCATATCAGAACTAGCCAAAAACATAACTCTATCCCTATATTCAGATTCCCTAAGGACATTCGCGATATCCTTGCCGACCTGCTGCAATACACTTAATTCTTGAGTAAGAAAAGCGATTGGAATAATCTCAAAACTATTTTTAAAATATTGAAGCATCGGCAGCTCTACTTCCAAGGAATGTTCATTAAGATGAGCCACATTGTCATCTTCAAGGTATTTTGAACCGGATAATATAAGCGAAGCTAACTCTTTATCTATCTTGACCTTTCCCAAAGGAGTCTGCCAAACCCCTTCAGTCATAATAGCGCAAACTGAACCATTCCCGGTATGATTGGGCCCTAAGAGAATTACTCTATCCGGAATATCTATTTGGGCAAGAGTTATTGCCGCCACTTTTCCGGAATAAACATACCCGGCATGAGGCAAGAGACAACCCATGGCTTTTGATTTAGCCTCTTGATTGCCCTTTACAAAAACACCTATCTCTTTCTTAATACCTTCGGCGTCTTTAGGATAAAACTTGCCTGCGACAACGGGCTGACGCAACTTAGGTAATTCCATTAAAAACACCCTTTAATAATTCTATGCTTTCTTTGACCTCTACCGCAGACGCCGGATGATGCGCCTCAATTACTTTTATGGTATCTTTTTTAATATAAGGCTTTATCGCTGAAAAATTAAGATCCCCTCTGATAGGAGCCTGATGGTCAAAACACCCGATTATATTATGCAGGTGTATACCTAGTAAATCCCGGGAATAAACTTTGAGGTAATCTCCGTTTTTAATAAAACCTAAATTCTGCATTATTTTAGCATGCCCGGTATCATGCCAATAAAGTATATTTGAACCCTTAAACTTATTCAAGATAACCCCTACTTCTTCAAAGCTGGGTATCTCCCGATAATAGAAACGATTCTCTATCCCTAAGCGTATCCCCTTACCTCTAGCATATGGTTCAAGCTCATCCAATGAGCTAAGAACCTTCATTAGAAAATCGCCTGATACCTCGGCTCTCTGGCTCACAAAACTATCCCTTAACTTGCCAAATTCCTTCGTATCTGCCGAACCACTACCATACAAAGAAATAAGCTCTCTAGTCTTATCCTCAATCTCTACCCTGCCGCAATGCAAGACTACTGCCTTGGCTCCTAAAGAACAGGCTCTATCTATGGTCCTTTGAGTGTATCTTATGGCTGTTTTTCTTTCTTCAGGATCCAAAGAAGAAAGCGAATAACAATCAGGCAAAGCCTCTTTTCGGCTAAAACCACCGGGAATAGGGCAATAGTTATGCAGGCTTAAGATATTTAAACCAAGCTCATGAGCTACGCCAGGCACCTCATCTACCATTGAACCGGTGAGGTTAAAACTTAACTCAACATCATCAAACCCAAGTTGTTTTATCTCAAAGAGCAAACCCCTGGCATCATTATGGCGATAAGCATTCCAAGAAGTTGAAAGCGCGAGTGGCATTTATTAATGGCTCAGTTATTATCTTCTTTCTTTTGCTTTTTTCCTCTTGCGCGCGCTTGGTTTTTCGTAATGCTTACGGTCTCTTACTTCTCTTAATATCCCTTCCTGCTCAATTTTTTTCTTGAAACGGCGTAACGCTGACTCAAAAGATTCATCTCTTTTAACTTCGACTTCAGACAATATTATCATCTCCTTTCACGGACTAATTTATATAAATTAGTAAAAAATGCCTCATTTTATGGAATTAATATACCACTCTTTTAAGATTGTGTCAATAAGGCACGCCTTATTTGTCAAGCCAAAATAGAAATGTCGTATTGTTACCAAATTAGAAATGTCGTATTTCTGTTTTTAAATAGCTCCTGCTAAAACTTCTTCTTTTTCGGATGAACCAAATCTAAAGTTATGCCAAG
>JBAZGV010000044.1:0-7022 GCA_041652675.1 Candidatus Omnitrophota bacterium | reverse complement strand
ATACTGAATTCGCCCAGAAACTTCTTAAAGAAGGCAAGGCCTATACGGAAAAATCTCCGGAGAGGGAAGGCGAAGCGATAATATTTAAGGTAATGCCGCAGCAGGTTAAAATAGATGATTTAATCCGCAAAGAGATAAAATTTGACGCCGCGTTGATCAAGGATCAGGTTCTTATTAAGTCCGACGGCACGCCTACTTATAACTTTGCCTGTGTAGTGGATGATGCGGCAATGGAGATTACTCATGTAATCCGCGGAGACGACCATATTTCCAATACTCCTAAACAGGCCCTTCTTTATGAGGCGTTGGGTTTTAAACTTCCTAAATTCGCGCATCTGCCTTTGATTATGGGAATTGATGGAGGCCGGCTCTCTAAGAGGACTGGCGCTACTGCCATAAGCGATTATCGTAAGATGGGGTATCTTCCCGGGGCTTTAGCTAATTATCTTCTATTATTAAGCTGGGCGCCGGGGAATAACCGTGAGTTGATAGATATAAATGAAGCAATAAAATTATTCGATCTTACCGGCGTGAATAAAACAGCCGCTACCTTTGATTTAAAGAAGCTCGGTTGGATTAATAATCAGTATCTTAAGAATGAAGATAGCGAAAAACTTACTGATGAGATAATACCTATGTTAATAGAAAAGGGTTATATTCAGAAAGATAATTTCGATAGAAATTATATATCCTCTTTGGTAAAATTGTTCCAGCCGAGAATGTCGGTAGTGAATGATTTTCCGGAGTGGGCGGATTTTTTCTTCGTAGAGGATCTTAATATCGATCCGGCGGCAGCAGAGAAGTATTTGAATAAGGACCTATCCCGGGAATTTAAGCTTTTTTTAGAACGTTTAAAGGGCTTGAAGAGCTTTGATATCGTTAGTATTGAAGAGAGTTTCCGGGGTTTGGTGGGTGAACTGGGCATAGAAGCGAAGGCCTTAATTCACCCTCTTAGGGTTGCGCTTACAGGAAAGACTGTCGGCCCGGGATTATTTGAGGCGATGTATTATTTGGGCAGTGAGCGTATCTGTAAAAGGCTGGGTAAATTTATATAGTAACATACTTATTCCCCCAATCTTTTCCAAAAAAGGAGGAAATATGGTTGCGTTAATTCTGACTATGGGTGTTGTGGCAATTTTTGTTCTAGCTTTCCTCATTGATATATCGATTAACATGCGTCGTGTTGACGGCAATATCAGGGAGATGATTAAGAAATATAATAAGGTTCACGATCCAATCAAATCTTAACCTCTGCCCTGTCGTCTAACTGGTAGGACTTCAGATTCTGAATCTGACTATCATGGTTCGACTCCATGCGGGGCAACTAACTAGATATTTCAACTCCGTCCTATGCCTATGGCGGCGCGTATAATTAAAAATGGCATCTATCTAGCAGCGGCAGCATTTTTTATTATCTCCGCATTTCCGCCTCTATCCGAAGCCAGCCTTACCCCTATTGAAATATCTGAAGAGAAGAGAGAGCCTCCTTCCGTTGGATCATGGTTTATCGGCCTTAGTAAATACAGAGATCATCTTGTTAAGGAACATGGTACAGAATTTGCCTTCCTTGTAAATTATACCCAGCAGATAATCTTAAAGAGTAGCCATGATAAAGGCAAGAGCCGCGGAGTAGGTTATTTAAACCTTGAAATCAAGCAGAGGCTTTGGCAGGGAGCCGCGGCATTTATTGAATTAGAAGCGGATAAAGGCAGGGGAGTTGATAAATATATTCCTACATTTTCCGGTTTTAATACTAATTCAGGAGAAGACATTGATTTCTATATTCCCGAGTTTTATTTAGAGCAGAATTTATTCGCGGATAAAATATCTATTTCAGCCGGAAAACTGGATTTATCCGATTGGTTTGATGGTAATCTCGCGGCAGAATCAGGGGATACGCAGTTTTTGTCCAGTGCCCTGATTAATAGTTTAAGCATACCCTTTCCCGCGAAAGGATTGGGGGCAACAGTAAAATTTACACCCTATGAATGGGCTTATTTTGAATCAGGCGCGTCCACTGCCCGGGCATCTTCTACAAAAACAGGTTTAAGCGATGGGTTTAACAGCGTATTTTTCGTGAACGAACTGGGTTTGAGCCCTAAGATCGGTCCGCTTCAAGGAAACTACCGCTTCATTTTTTATATGAATCATGAGAAACTTGAGCGTGTTGATGGAGAGGGAGAACGGGATGGCGATTTTGGCTATGGAATAAGTTTTGACCAGGAAGTCGCTGAAGGAGTTACTTTATTTTTACGTTATGGGTATGCCGATGAGAGGGTAAGAGATATCAAGCATTTCTGGTCTTTTGGCGGGCAAATTATTGAGCCTATACCCGGCCGTAAACTTGATTGCCTGGGAGTAGGGGTAGCTCGGTCAATTATGGGAAAAGATTATCGTGATGCCAGTGAGGAGGAGGATGCCGCGAGATCTGAAACTATGTATGAGGCTTATTATAGCTGCAGTTTAAATAATTTTCTTATTCTTACCCCTAATTTACAGATAATAACTAATCCTAATGCCGATAAAGCTGCTAAAACTGCCTTAGTCTGCGGCCTAAGGTTTCTGTTGAGTTTTTAATTTTACCGTTATATAATAACCAACCTAAAGAAAGATTTAGAATATTTTCCCGATTCGCTTGCGCTCATCGGGATTTCGCTAGATAAAAACTTATTATGTTAAATTGCGCGGGTGGTGGAATGGCAGACACGCTACTTTGAGGGGGTAGTGCCGCAAGGTGTGGGGGTTCAACTCCCCCCCCGCGCACCAAAAAAAGAGCGTTCTTCATCAATAAAGGTGAAGAGCGCTCTTTTTTATCTTATAGCTTTGCGGTGGTCTTTTACGTAGTTGCTTCTTTCGAGGCTCTTGGCGTAAGATTTCAATTCTGCTCCGATTTCGCCAATTTGGGCGACGTGGGTAATTTTACGGTGTTCATTTGTGACAACGCCTATAGATATAGAGAGAAGCGGTATTTTTTGTTGCTTGCCTTTGCGATCCTTAGCCGTTATAAAGCCATTTTTTTTGTCCTTTTCATTATAAAAAGAAGGGACAAGATCTTCGAAGTTAAGAATTATTTTCTGGCATAATAAATCTGTTTTATCAAGAGTGGTGAGAATGACGAAGTCGTCTCCGCCGATATGCCCGATAAAATCATCCGGATTCCCGAATTCTTTCGTGGTGCGGATTAAGAGGCGCGCGGTCTCGCGGATTACTTCATCCCCATGCTCGAATCCATATTTATCGTTGTAAGCCTTAAATTTATCCAAATCTAAATAACAGACGGCGAAAAAAGATTTGTTCTCCAGCCTGTGAGATAGCTCTTTTAGGATAGAGACATTGCCGGGCAGGCGGGTCAGGGGGTTAGCTTCCAGGTCGCGCTCGGTGTGCCTTAAAATCATACGGATGCGCGCGAGCAATTCTTTCGGCTCAAAAGGTTTTACCACATAGTCATCCGCTCCGGAATCGATACCGTCAACCTTATCATTGATATCGCCTTTTCCGGTTACCATTATTATGGGCAGGTGGCGCAGGAGTAAATCTTTTTTTATCCTGCGGCATACCTCGCGGCCGTCAATCTTGGGAATTTTATAATCCAATAATATAAGGTCGGGCTGGTCATTATGTATTATTTTTAAGGCATCTTCCCCATTGTCGGCTTCAAGTATCTCGTAATTTTCTTCTGATAATGTAAGTTTTAACACATCCCGTATATCCGGGTCATCGTCAACGATAAGTATTCTTATGGCCATATTTTATCCTTGTTGTATTGTAAAGCTGAAGGTTGACCCGGAACCCACTGCGCTCTTCACCCAAATTTTTCCTTGATGGGCTTTAATTATGCGCTTAACTAATGCCAACCCTAAACCGGTTCCTCTTACTTTTTGGTTTATTGTGTTTTCTACGCGGTAGAATTCTTCAAATATCGCTTCCAGATCTTCTGTGGCTATCCCGCATCCGGTATCGGATATATCTACTTGGGCCGTTCCGTCGTTTAGCCTACGTGCGTTTATATTTATCTTGCCGCCAGCGGGAGTAAATTTCATGGCATTCCCGATAAGGTTAATTAATACGCGCCCTATTTGCTCGGGGTCTACTAACACGGAAATATCCGGATCTATATTAATGCTAAAAGTTATTTTATTTTCTTTTAATTGCCCGGACAATAAATCATCCGTTTTGCCGATTATCTCTTTGAGGCTGTGTTTTCCTAAATTCATTACCATCTTACCTGATTCTATGCGCGATATGTCCAGAAGATTGTTTACAATATGCCCGAGTTCATCACTATGCCGGTTTATTTTCTCTAGCCTCTCTTTTGCCTGTGGAGGAAGGGTTCCTAATTTTCCGGTAAGCAGAATTGCCGCGTATCCCTTGATAGATGTAAGCGGGGTCCGTAGTTCGTGGGATACGCTAGATACAAAATCGCTTTTTCGTTTATCGATTGTTTTAACGGCGTTGAGTGCGTTAGTTAGTTCTCGGGTTCTTTCTTCAACTTTTTGTTCAAGCTGTTGTTGCGTGTGCCAGGTTTTTTCAAAAAGTCGGGCGTTTTCAAGCGCCTGGCCTATCTCATTGGCCAAAATCGTGATTAATTCTTCGTCTCCATCAGTAATGGAAGTATCGGTATTTTCCGTGGCTACAGCAAAGAAACCTTTTTCGCCTTCTTTTGGCAGTATAGGGGCTATGACGAAGGCCGTGGAGCGCAAGGTCTTTTCAATTTTGTTTTTTAAGGCAATATCCGTCAATGACATAGATGATGTGGTTTTTTCGTTACGGATAAAATTTAAAAAGAAATCCCGGTCTTTCGAAATTGCAGCTTTAATAGCGGACATTTCTTCTTCAGAGTAACCGATGGACATTTGAAGAAGAAATTCGTTTTTTTGGCTATCCCAAAGGAATCCGCAGGTTTTTTCAAAACCAAGGCTTTCAAGATAATTTGCCTCGACCATTTTGAAAATCTGGCTTCCTTCAAGAGTTGTGCTGATTGCCCGGGATAGTTTTTGCAGTGTATAAAGCCCGGCTATTTTTTTGTCAAGCTCCTCCTGGGTTTTGTTCAGTTCGATATCAGTGCGTACAATAAGTTTTGCCTGTTCATCCATTTCATCAAGCGATTTATTAAGGGATTCAATTATTGATGAAAGCCCTTTTATCTTTTCCATTTTGGATAGAACAAAGGCAACCAGGGATATGATGATTATAAGAAAAGCTACTCCTAATATGCTGATTAGATATTCATAAGATAGCATTATTTATCCTCCGATAGCAAGGAGGGTTACCGTTTGATTGTGTAGATATACTTTGCCGCGGTAACCGATAGCTGTTAACGGCGCCTGTTCTCCGTACGTATATAATCCTACCACAGGAATCTCAGGGCCAAACTGTTTTTTTATAATTTCTAGTTCCTTTCCCGCATCCCGCCCTAAAAGAATATATCTGGATATGGAATCAAAAATAAGAACAAAGCTGGCAGATTTTCCGCTAAATCCCTTATTAACATCATCTATTGCCTGGTTTGTAGCTTGAAGGCAGGATTCTTTTGTCCCGATCATAAGGCGCACTTGGCTACTTTCAGGAATACTGCCTTGTAAGATTAAAGTGCCGTCGCTCCCTATCGAACGAATATTTCTTAACAAGTATTCTTCTTCTCCCGGGACATAAATGCCTATTGGATATAACACCGAAATAAAACGTAATTCACTCTGTAGCTTTTTGACATTGCATCCAAGGTAATCTTCGTATAAATACGTGGCTGGCTGTGAGTCAATTTCGTAGATGATGTTCCCGTAGGATTTAGTGACTAAATGTTGTTTGCCCAGTGGTTTCCAGCCGTGCTTTATCCCAAGGCCAAAGTTAATCTTCCCGCCCCATAATACGCCGCACGCGGAGTCACTCAAGAGATCATTATTATGAAAAATATTAGTTCTTGCGTATTTTAGGTTATCCGAAGCACAGGCGCCAACCAGAGGGAAGCTTCTCCCCAATTTTTCCTGTATTCCATTTACCAGGTCTTGGGTGTTGTCGATAAGCCCGTCACAAAAGATAAGGCCTAAATCGCGGGGGATATTTTTGAACCCATAAAGCAGTTTTTCTCCGAGTTCCTCGCCCGCGGTAATCGGCGTTTTATTTTTTATGTTATTAACGAATGCGGTATTAAAATAAACGCCTTCGGAAAAGCCTAAGAGCATGATTACCAGCCCGTTATTATAAGATTTTTCATCATATATCACAGCTGCGCCGCTACAGCCTATGACCGGAACTTCAGGAATGGATGCCAGTACAGTTTTTAGTATTACAGGGGTTGATAAATTAATCGTGGCAAATATGAAGACAAGGCCAATTTTTTCATGAAAGAAGTTTGTTTTGGCGTGTTGTAGCGCTTCTTGGGCGGCAAGGATAGGGTCTTTGTTCGTACTTAATCCTACGCCAACATTTATGGGCATTTTTTATAATTATGGTTAGAAATACATTTACTATAATATACAACAAATGATTAGAAAATCAACAATAAACAAAATTTAACCTAAAAAAGAAAACGCTTCCAAAAAGCTGCTTTTTTGCCTTGAAAGCATTGATTTATATAGTATGCTTTAGTTATGAAGTAAGTAATACGAAGAGGTAAACTTAGAGAAATATAAGGGAACAAAGCCGCGGGTCCTATAAAGGATAGCCGGGTTGCCGAATACGAAAGTATTGACAACCCGGTTTATTTTTTAAACGGAAAAAATGAAAAAAGAAATTAAAAAGGAGGGGCAAATGGGTAATAAAAAAATTGCAGGGGTTTTTGTTTTTTTGCTCGCAGCTGGATTGGTTTTTCCGGCGATGAGTTGGGCGGAGTTCGATCATGTACAAATTAACAGGAAAGAATCAACTACCGTTAGAAGCCCTATTGCTTCCGCCGCTCGTGGAAGAAGCTATTGGATGGATCAAATGAATTATGCGAGAAGCCAGTCGCAAGCCTATAAGTCTGCAGGAACAAGTGTAAGAAGCCCAAGAAGTAATGCCCAGTATACACGCCCTAAAGAGCCATC
>JBAZGV010000043.1:0-7031 GCA_041652675.1 Candidatus Omnitrophota bacterium | reverse complement strand
TAAAGCGTATTATGCCTTTTGGCGCTTTCTGTGAGATTGCCCCGCGTAAAGAAGGGCTCGTTCATGTTTCCGAGCTTTCGGATAAATTCATCAAGAATGTTGATGAAGTAGTTAAAATCGGCGATGAGATCAAAGTTAAGGTTATCGGTATAGACGAATTAGGCAGGATAAATTTAAGTAAGAAACAAGCCGAAGAGGCCGTTTAGACAAGAAGTGAGAGATAAAAGGCTAAATGAAATAAAAGGCGTAATTTTGGTTGCGGTTGGCATAATGGTTTTAGCCAGCCTCGTAAGATTTGAACGCCTTGACCTTCCGTTTTATACTTCGTATCCCAATTTTCCCCCAAAGAATCTATTAGGAATATTCGGCGCATATCTTGGCGAGTTGATTGTATTTTTATTTGGCAGGCCCACCAGCTTTGTCTTACCAATATTGATTATTTTATTAGGCGTTAAGTTTTTTCGTCAGGAAAAACCTTATTTAAGCATACCCAGAGTTTCAGGGATGTTCGTATTGCTTATCTCAATAAGCTCATTGATAGGCATGTTTAATTTAAGCAGCGAGAGCATGAGGTTTTATTATTCCGGGCTCTTCGGGGCATTATTAACTAAATTCGTAACCACTTATTTCAGCCGTTTAGGCGGATTTATTATATTTACAACTTTCGCTCTTTTATCGTTGGCGCTTGTTACCGAGATTTTATTATCCTCGTTATTTGCTAATTCCGCGGAAAGGCTAAAGGGTTTATTAGCGGCTATATTTAAACCAAGAAAGGCGAAAGAATTCAAACCTAAGATTATTGAAAAGAAGAATAATCTCTCTATTCTTCCTAAACCTATTGCGATTAAAGAAGAGCCGCTTGTTTCCAGGCCAAAGATTCAGATAAAGGCTAAGCCTATTAGCGCGGAGCCGAAAGTAAAGCCGCAGGAATTAAAGATCGGAGATTATCGCCTTCCTTCTCTGGATTTATTAGATACTCCTCCGCCACCCGAGGCAAGGCAGATTAAGGAAAACTTGGAGGATAATGCCAGAATACTCGAAGATACTTTGGGAGATTTTGGCATTGTGGCCAAAGTTACGGATATTGAACGCGGCCCGATAATTACCCGTTATGAACTTGAGCCAGCGCCGGGTATAAAATTGAGCCGGATTATGAATTTAAGCGATGATATCGCTTTAAGCATGAAAGCGCAATCAGTAAGAATTCTTGCTCCTATACCGGGTAAAGACAGAGTGGGGATAGAAGTTCCTAATACACAAGGAAGTTTTGTGTATTTAAAAGAGGTTTTTTCTTCCAATGAATTCCAGAAAACCGAGGCTGCCCTTACCCTTGCTTTAGGTAAAGATATTACCGGCCGTCCGATAATTACCGATCTTGACGATATGCCGCATCTACTGATTGCCGGAACTACCGGTTCGGGAAAAACAGTCTGCGTTAATTCCTTGATTTTGTCTCTGCTTTTTAAGAGTTCCCCGACAGATTTGAAATTCGTAATGATTGACCCCAAAATGGTTGAGCTTATGCCTTTTAACGGGCTGCCGCATCTTTTATGCCCGGTTGTGACTGATTCTAAGAAAGCTTACACCGCCCTTAATTGGGTGGTAGGAGAGATGGAGGAGCGTTATCGGCTTTTGTCAAAGGCTTCCGCGAGGAATATCGAAGCTTATAATGAAAAGCAGGAAAAACTACCCTATATAATTGTTATTGTTGATGAATTTGCCGATCTTATGACTGTTGCCCGCGATCAGACTGAGACAGCAGTGCAGCGTTTAGCGCAGTTAGCCCGCGCCGTCGGAATTCATCTTATATTGGCAACCCAAAGGCCTTCGGTGAATGTTATTACCGGAGTGATTAAGGCAAATTTACCCGCGCGTATTTCTTTTAAGGTCGCGTCTAAAGTAGATTCGCGCACAGTCTTGGATATGAATGGAGCGGATAAATTATTGGGTAAAGGCGATATGCTTTTTTTGCGTCCCGGTGATTCAAGGCCTATTCGTATTCAGGGCACATTAATTAGTGATAAGGAGATAGAGAGAGTCGTGGCTTTTATAAAATCGCAGGCTGAACCCGTATACGACGAAGAGATATTAAAGGAACAGCAGAAAAGCGGGGTAAATAGCAACGAGAAAGATGAATTTTATAATGAAGCGGTAAAGGTTATAATGGAGAGTAATCAGGCCTCGGTATCCATATTACAGAGAAGAATGCGCTTAGGTTATACTCGTGCCGCTAGGATTATTGATATGATGGAGGTTGAAGGATTAGTCGGCCCATTTGAAGGAAGTAAGCCGCGCAGGATTTTAATTGACCGGGATGCTTGGTTAAAAAATACTGTGGCTGAAATCGGAGATAAAGAATAATGAATATAGAATTAATAGGCGAGAAGTTAAAAAAGATCCGTCTGGAAAGAGGTTTAACCCTGGAAGACTTGCAGAAGAAAACCAAGGTGCATCTCAATATTTTGAAGGCCATAGAAGGAGAGTCGCTTACAAATTTAAGCCCGATTTATTTGAAAGGGTTTATTAAGATTTATTGCAAAGCGTTAGGTTTAGAGCCTAAAGATTACATACCGTATTATAAAGAATCATCTGCGAGTGTTATACTCGGCGCGCATAAAAATAAGGATTCATTTTTAAGAAACGTAGGCATGAAAATGAATTTTTTGAAACCAAATAAGAACATAAGAAAGGTAATTATTATCGGGTTAACCACCCTGGTTTTTTTAATTGTCCTGTTTAGGGTTGTTGGTTGTTTCTCTTCAAGGCGTACCACTACCTCCACCGTCCCCGTTTTAAAAATTAGCCAGCCTAAAAAACAAGAACCTATCCAGTCAGCCATAGGCAGTAATATTCCTAAAGAGGCATCGGGTGGGGTAAGGCTTGTGGTGAGCTCGAGGGAAAATTGTTTAGTTTTTGTTAAGGTTGACGGAAAAGTAGTTTTTCATCGGGTCTTAGAAAAAGGAAGGTCTAACAACTGGAAAGCTAAAGAAAGGATAGATCTTTCTTTAGGGAATGCTTCAGCCGTGGAGATAGTTGTTAACGGCCAGCGTTTTAAAGATTTAGGCAGGAAGGGCCAGCCTTTAAGGAATATCGTCATTACCGAAAAAGAAGGCTTGAATATCCCCCGGTGAAACCAAGGATCGGGATCTTAAGCTTAGGTTGCCCTAGGAATCTGGTGGATTCAGAAGATATCCTGGGCAGGTTATTTAAAAAAGATTACGAAATAGTCGATATAGATAAAGCTCAGGTCGCGCTGGTAAATACATGCGCTTTCATTGAAGAAGCAAAGCAGGAATCTATTGAGGCTATCCTAGAGCTGATAGACCTGAAGAAAAAGGGTAAACTTAAGAAGGTTATTGTATACGGTTGTTTATCAGAGCGCTATAAAGGCATCTTAAGCAAAGAATTATCGGAAGTAGATGCTTTTGTGGGCAGGGTTGCACTTGATCCTGGGCTTAACCGGTTTGCTATTACTCCTAAACATTACGCGTATCTTAAGATTTGCGAAGGTTGCGTAAACCAGTGTAGTTTCTGTGTAATTCCCAAAATTAAAGGAAAACTCGCGAGTCTCCCGGTAAATTCAATTTTAAATAAAGTTGAACAATTGAGTGAAAGCAGGATTGCGGAATTAAATATTGTCGGGCAAGATATTACCGGATACGGTATAGATTTAAAAAACGGCATAAACCTTACGAAGCTCATTAGCAAAATAATTAAAAAGGCTAAGGCGATAAATTGGGTGAGGCTCTTATACCTTAATCCAAAAAGAATAAGCGAAGATTTATTAAAATTGATTAGCGAAGAGAGGAAGATCTGTAAGTATATTGATTTACCTATTCAACATATTAATAATCGTATCTTAGGGCTTATGAATAGGCAGGTTTCCCGGGACGAAATTGTCAAAGTGATTGATAGAGTGCGTAAAAATATACCCGGTGTTGCTTTGCGTACTAGCATAATTACCGGATTCCCCGGCGAGACGGATAAGGAATTTTCGGAACTGTTAGAATTTATCAAAGAAGTAAAGTTTGAAAGATTGGGCGCATTTAAATACTCCAGAGAAGAAGGGACAAAAGCTTATAGTTTTAAAGGCCAGATTCCCGAAACAGTTAAATCGGATCGTTTTAATCAAATAATGTCCCTTCAGCAAAAGGTTTCAGCCGAAGTTAACAGTAAATTTATCGGTAAAGTTTTAAAGGTTTTAGTTGATGGATACGAAAATAAGAGTTATATTGGGCGTAGTGAGTTTGATGCGCCTGAAGTAGATGGTTTAGTTTATATCAAATCAAAAAGAAAGCTTAAACCCGGTGATTTTGTAAATTTAAAAATTACGGATACCCTGGAGTATGACCTAGTAGGGGAGGAGAAATAGATGAATTTAGCCAATAGGTTGACGATGTTTAGGATACTGCTTACTTTTTTATTTATGCTTGTTTTTTCCTGGCAGGGATTATTGTTTAAAGTTTTTGCGCTTATTATATTCACGGCTGCGGCGCTCTCTGATTTTTTTGACGGCATGATTGCCAAAAAAAGGAATATGATTACTGATTTTGGGCGGCTTATGGATCCTATAGCTGATAAAATTCTGGTTCTTGCGGCATTTGCCGCTTTTTTAGAGATGCAGTTGTTTGATGCCTGGATGTTTGTAATTATTGTATCCCGAGAAATTTTAATTACTTCTTTGAGATTGTTCGCTTTGAATAAGGGTAAGATACTATCTGCTGTGCGCGCGGGAAAACATAAGACAGTTTCCCAAATGGCGGTAATATTTTACATTTTGATTTTTATTGTGATTAAAGAATCAGTTAAGAGTTATTCTATTTGGAACCCGGTTTGGGAGGAGTTTTTCCGTAAGAGCATAAATATCTTGATGTTAATAACCGTCGGGCTTACCCTTTATTCAGGGTTGTCTTATTTATGGGAGAACCGTAAGATAATCACCAAGCTGTAATGGTTAAGTTTAGCGTAAAATTATTAAGCACTTTTTTTTATATCGGTTATTTGCCGCTTATCCCCGGTACATTTGGCAGCCTCGCGGGTGTTGTTTTATTCTTCTTAGTTAAAATCACTGCTTTGAATTATACTTTATTTACTCTGGCAATCATAGTTCTTGGTTTTTTAGTTTGCGGCCAGGCAGAGAAGGCAGCGCAAAAGAAGGATCCGAGCTGCGTTGTAATAGATGAGGTCTCCGGGATGCTTTTAAGCTTCCTATTTATACCTTATGATATTAAACTTGTAATAATCGCCTTTATTCTATTCCGCATTTTAGATATGCTTAAGCCATATCCTGCAGGGCGTTTGGAAAGATTAAAGGGGAGTGTAGGAATAATGAGCGATGATTTAATCGCGGGATTATATACGAATCTTATCCTTCAGGTGGTAATCAGGGTCACTTCTTTCAAAGTCTCGCAAAGTATCTCCGGTGTAATCTTTTAATAATTTCTTAACCTCTTATTGATTTTTAGCGTCTGCCTTGTCTTAGCTTCATGCGGCACCGCTCCATTTTCCCCACCGGGGAAAATGTCACTTGAAGTTTGTGCTTGCTCTCCCGCAGCCGGGCTCTATATCAAACCGTTTTCTATAATTAGGAACCGGCTGCGGGAACCATGGCCGCTCGCACAAACAACATGCCGCCTGAACCAAAGCCAAGGCAGACGCTAAAATCGAACCTTGCCAGAGGCAGCTATAAAATGTGCTATAAGTTTTTACGTTTTTGCTGAAGGCGCATTAGAAGATTTTCGGCACAGCTGTTAAGATATAGTGCGCGAGGGGTTACGGCGAGCTGAAGCGAGCAGCCCTGTCGTAATGCGGAAGTTCCGAGCGTAAGCGAGACGTAAACCGAAGTGCACGGCGAAAATCTTCAGCGCCGGAAGCGAAAACGTAAAAGCTGAATAGAAGAGCGAGAAGCTTGGCAGAGGCATTTAAGGATTGATTATAGAATCTGTTTTAATAATTGTAGAGATTTTAAGGCGGATTGTTTTCTGATCGAGGCGCGATTGCCTCGGAAGACGAACTTTTTACAGATAGCTTTGTTCTTTTTTGCTACGGCGATAAAGACTGTGCCAACAGGCTTATTAGAAGTGGCTCCGGTTGGCCCGGCAATGCCGGTAATGCCAATCCCGAGATCAGTTTTGGCTATTAGCCTGACATTTTTTGCCATAAGGTAGGCAACATCTTTTGAGACTGCGCCATTCTTGGCGATTGTTAAAGCGGGTATCTTTAGCATTCTTATTTTAGCTTGGTTGCTATAGGTGATTACTCCTAAGGTGAAGTATCGAGAGCTATCAGAGAATTGGGTAAGGATGCCGGATAGTATTCCACCGGTGCAGGATTCGGCAATTGCTATGCTTCTGGCGGTTTTTATTAGAGCTTTATGTATATACTTGGCAATGTTTTGCATGATTATCTTAATATTATAGCCCTTTTATCCTTCTTGACAAGATGAGTTTTTATGCTATACTCCATAAATAGATTAATCTTCAGGGCAGGGTGAAATTCCCGACCGGCGGTTAATCCCCACATCAATTCGCTATAGCTTTTAAAGGCTAAATAGAATTGGTGTGGGGATAAAGTCCGCGAGCTCTTAGCGTAAGTTAAGAGTATGAACCGGTGAGGCTCCGGTACCGATGGCTACAGTCCAGATGAAAGAAGATGTTTACTTTTGCCCGAAGTTTATATTCGGGCTTTTTTAATGAGCGCTTAACTTACGATCCGCCGTAGGTGGAGAGTAAGTAAATGCGCGAATTAACCCCTGCCTATTTTATAGAAGGGCGGGGTGATCAGGCTATAAACTATGTTAAACACTATTCCAGAGATACTTGAAGACTTAAAAAACGGCAAAATGGTCATTGTGGTTGATGATGAAAGCCGCGAAAACGAAGGCGACTTAGTTGTGGCCGCGTCTTTTGCCAAACCAGAACATATTAATTTTATGGCTAAATTTGGCCGTGGTTTAATTTGTGTCCCTATGGAAGAATCAAGGCTTGATTTGCTAGGTTTGGGGCCGATGTTGAAGGAGAGTTTTCTTTCAA
>JBAZGV010000042.1:0-7092 GCA_041652675.1 Candidatus Omnitrophota bacterium | reverse complement strand
AAGGTAAATGTGGTATGAATGCGTTGATAACATTTAAAGAGTATCTCGACGATTTCGCATCCGAAGAGGTTAAAAAATCCGGCTATAAGATGATCGATCGTTATTTTAAACAATTGGATCTACTCGCCCAGGAAAAGCTAAAGATTCTTTTTGCTCACGTTGATTCTGGGGTAAGGGATGAGTATGTATAATTTTGATGAACTTTTAGATAGGATTTATACTGCCGGATTGCCTAGGCTGGAAGATTTAGAGCAGGTATTATCTTTAGAGAAGGATGTAGAATTAAATAAATTATTTGTTTTCGCTGATAAGATAAGGAAATATTTCTGCGGGGATGGAATTCTTTTACGCGGTATCATTGAGTTCTCGAGTTTTTGCAGCCGGGAGTGTTTTTATTGCGGGTTAAACAAAAGTAACCGTAAACTGGTTCGTTATCGGATGAATAAAGAAGAACTGCTAAACAGTATTGCCTATTTATCAGAATGTAAAATTAAGACTGTAGTTTTGCAATCCGGGGAAGATGATGGCTTAGATGCTCTCTGGCTCAAAGATATAATCCTAGAGATTAAATCAAGGTTCGATATGGCCGTTACACTTTCTTTAGGAGAAAGAAGCGCAGATGACTATAAAGCCTGGAAGGATGCTGGGGCTGATCGGTATCTATTGAAGATAGAGACCTCGGATCCAGACCTGTATGCATCGATGCACCCGTATATGAGCCTTGCAGAACGTTTACATTGTTTAGGTGTTTTAAGGGATTTAGGTTATCAAGTTGGTTCAGGGAATATTATTGCTTTGCCAGGCCAGAATTTAAAAACGATTGCGCATGATATTATCTTTTTTAAGCAGAGGGATTTCGATATGATCGGTATCGGCCCGTTTATTCCTCATGAAGATTCGCCTTTCTTCGGGCAGGAAAGAGGCGAAGCTTTGCTTACTTTAAAAACCATAGCCTTAACTCGCATTGTTACTAAAAATGCTCATCTTCCGGCAACTACTGCCTTAGGCAGTTTAGATAAAGACTATAGGTTAGATGGTTTAAAATGCGGGGCAAATGTTTTAATGCCGAATTTCACACCCCGGCCTTACCGGAAACTTTATGAAATATACCCAGGAAAGAGATGTGTTGATGAGCCGGTGGGTGCTTGCAATTTCTGTATGGATGGTATGGCAAAAGGTATCGGAAGGTTTATTGATTATGCGAAGGGTGATTCTTTGAAAGATAAAAAGAATAAACTATGGGTGTCATCCTGACCCGCCGTAGGCGGGGAAAAATCTAGATAGTTAAGATTCTTCGCCTTTCGGGCTCAGAATGACAATAAGGGGAGGTTTAAATGTATAGTACTCCGGTAAGCAACAGGTTGCATATAGGTATCTTTGGCAAACGTAACACGGGTAAATCAAGCTTGATTAACGCGATAACCGGCCAGGATATAGCGATTGTTTCAGATGTTGCCGGGACAACAACGGATCCGGTATACAAAACTATGGAGATATTGCCTATTGGGCCGTGCGTTCTTATCGATACTGCAGGGATAGATGATGAGGGATTATTGGGGGAAGAGAGAGTTAAGCATACGCAAAAGGTTCTGCGTAAAACAGATGTCGGTATTATTGCGTTAGAACCTGATACAATTATTGATAAGTTTGAAGAAGAACTCGTAAATAATTTCAAGATTAAGAAACTTCCTTATATCTTTGTCCTTAACAAGTCTGATTTAAAAGGAGAATTTGCGCGCCGGCATCTTTTAGGGAATAAGATTCCGTTTATCGAGGTCAGCGCAGCCCGGGGTAAAGGCATAGATGATTTGAAGAAGAAAATTATGGAATTGGCCCCTAACCATTGGTCACCGGTTCCGCTTGTCGCGGATATTATTGATGAAAGGGATGCAATAGTATTAGTTTGCCCGATTGATAGCGCTATGCCCCAGGGAAGGTTGATTCTTCCACAAGTTCAAGTAATGCGCGACATTCTTGATAGGAACGCAATGGTTTATGTTTGTAAAGAAACCGAGCTTCTTGATGTAATCAATTCACTTAAGAAATCGCCGCGCCTTGTTATTACTGATTCACAGGTTTTTGAGGTTGTGCGTGATATGTTACCTAAGGATATACCGCTTACTTCTTTTTCAACTGTTTTTGCCCGGCATAAAGGAGACCTTAATCTTTTTGTCAAGGGTGTGTATGCTATTGATTCTTTAAAGGATGGTGATGAGATATTAATATCCGAGGCCTGCACGCATCATGTTCAACCCGAGGATATTGGCAGGACAAAGATACCAACCTGGCTTCTTAATTATACTCATAAGGATTTGCATTATGATGTCGTAGCCGGGGGTGATTTTCCCGAAGATCTTAAGCGTTTTAAGCTGGTTATTAGTTGTGGCGGCTGTATGGTTAACCGTCGGGAGATTCTCCACCGTATAGAAAGAGCTAGAAAACAGAGAGTGCCAATTACAAATTATGGTATTCTTATGGCGTATTTATCTGGTATACTAGAAAGAGTTATAGAGCCATTTAAAAATGGTGTAGTTAAATTAGATGAACAAAAAGTGGAAAGAGGAGGGTAATATTATGGCTAAAGTTGAAAAAGTCGGAGAGGTATATAAATGTGATGTTTGCGGGAATGTTGTAGAGGTGAAAAAGGTTGGCGGAGGGGAATTAGTCTGCTGTAATCAGCCGATGGTGAAGATTAAAGAGTAGGTTATTTTTTTATTTCTATAAGGAGGCTTTTTGTACAAAAGAGATTTTGTCAAGAGTTTGAAATAAATAAGATCAGCACTCCGCCTAACTATAAAGGTGCCTCGGAGGCAGTAAAAAAATTTTATAATTAATTGGTAGAATCCTGTGTTTAGAAAAGTCCATTGCGTTGGTTTGATGCCCGTGTTAAAATAAGAAATTTGAGGAATTAACAGTGGAGGAGAGATGATTATCCTAACCGGTGGCGCGGGTTTTATCGGTAGTTGTTTTTTATGGAAACTTAACCAGCAGGGAATCAACGATATTATTGTTGTTGATGATCTGGATTCTTCCGCCAAGTGGAAGAATCTCATTGGCAAGAAGTTCCTTGATTATATCCCGAAGGATGATTTTTTAAACATTCTTGAGTCAGGGAAGTTTTCAGGTATTAAAAAGATTGTCCATTTAGGTGCCTGTAGTTCAACTATTCTTAATGATTCTGCTTATTATTTAAAAAATAATTACGAATATTCTAAGCGGCTTGCTTTATGGGCTTTTGATCATAAGGCGAAATTTATCTATGCTTCATCAGCGGCTACTTATGGAGATGGCGCTGTGGGTTACGATGATGCGGATGAAGTTATGCGTAGCTTGCGGCCTCTAAACATTTATGGATATTCAAAACAGCTTTTTGATCTATGGCTTCTACAAAACGGCTTGATTAAAAAAGCAGCCGGCCTCAAGTTCTTTAATGTTTTTGGGCCTAATGAATACCATAAAGAAAAGATGATGAGCGTGATCTGTAAGCGTTTCAATGAGGTTAAAGAAGGCAAACCAATGCGGCTTTTTAAATCTTACCGCAACGACTATAAAGACGGCGAACAAAAAAGAGATTTTATTTATGTTAAAGACGCGGTTGAGGTAATTTATTATTTTTATAAGAATAGTGAGAAGCGCGGCATCTATAACTTAGGAACTGGGCATGCGCGCAGTTGGAATGATCTGGCTAAGGCGATGTTTGCTGCTTTAGGCACTAAGCCTTTAATTGAATATATTGAGATGCCCGAGGAGATAAGGGGGCAGTATCAATATTATACCCAAGCTAAAATTGATAAACTTAGGGCTTGCGGGTGCAAACATGAATTTATGCCGCTTGAGGATTCAATCAAGGATTACGCCGGATATCTGAATACAAGGGCTTATTTGTAGTATGTTTGCCAGTACTCCTCTTATAGATAAGCATAAAAATTTAGGGGCAAAATTGGCGCCTTTTGGCGGCTGGTTGATGCCTATCCAGTATAGCGGAATTATTGAAGAGCATAATTGGACGCGCGCTAATGCCGGGCTCTTTGATATCTGCCATATGGGTGAGTTTGCCATTGATGCTGATTTATCCAAGAGCAACCTTGGCGATCTTTTAACGGTAAATCTTAAGTCGATGCCGGAAGGCTCTTGTCGTTACGGATTTATGCTTAATGAACAGGGAGGGATTATTGATGACCTCGTTGTTTATAGAATTTCAGATTTTCGATGGATGGTTGTAGTTAATGCCGCTACTACTAATACTGATGAAGCGCATATGCGCAAATACTTAAATAGCGCGGCACACTTTGAAAATATATCAACATCTCTGGGAAAACTTGATTTGCAGGGCCCGGAATCAGGAAATGTTTTGAAAAGATTGGTTAATGAAGATCCAAAGCTAAAATATTATACTTTTGGTTATTTCGATCTTCTCGGCGAGAAGATTATTATCAGCCGTACTGGTTATACTGGTGAGTTAGGCTATGAATTGTATATGCCTAATAAAAAGATTCCTCAACTATGGGAGAGAATTTTAACTGATAAATTGGTTAAGCCAATAGGCCTTGGCGCTCGCGATACTTTGCGCCTTGAAATCGGCTATAGCCTTTATGGGCAGGATATAGATAAAAGCACAACTCCTTTGGAAGCGGGGCTTGAATATTTTATTGACTGGGAAAAAGAGTTTATTGGAAAGGCCGCGCTCAAAAAAGAGAAACAAGAAGGATTACCTAAGAGAATGATTTGTTTTGCTTCTGGTTCCAGGCGTTCTCCCAGGCATAATTATCATATTGTGCATAAAGGCGAAGATATTGGAAATGTGACCAGCGGCTCATTCTCTCCTAGCTTAGGAATTGGTATTGGCATGGGATATGTCAGCCGTGAAGTTAAAGTCGGAGAGTTAGTTGATCTTGTCGAAGGTTCAGTTACAATTAACGCGAAGGTTGTAAATAAACCGTTTTATAAAAATGGCAGTATAAAATGTGAAAGGGTAAAAAATGCTTATACCGGATAATCTTTTTTATACTAAGGATCATGAATGGGCAAAGATTGAGGGGGATAACGCAAAATTAGGAATTACTGATTTTGCCCAGTCTTCCTTAGGAGATATCACTTTTATTGATTTACCGAAGACAGGCGCAAATTTAAAGCAGTCTGATTTATACGCTACAGTTGAATCAGTCAAGGCTGCTTCAGATGTTTATGCTCCGCTCTCGGGCGAAGTCTTAAAGATTAATGATGAATTAGTTAACCACCCGGAGTTAGTGAATAAATCTCCATACGAGTCGGGGTGGTTTTCGATAATTAAGATCGCCGACGCCGCGGAAAAGAATAAGCTTATGACTCCCGCGCAATATAAGGATTATGTAGAAGGGCTATCTAAATGAACTACGTTCCACATACAGAATTAGATAGGGAAGAGATGCTTAAAGCCATTGGTTTAAAAAGCGTTGATGAGCTTTTTAGGGATATTCCTGTAAACTTGCGGCCTAGGTCATTCGATATTCCACCGGGAAAGTCAGAGTTCGAAGTAGTTGAATACCTTAAGCTTCTTGCAGCTAAGAACGCAACGCATCTTACAAATTTTGTGGGAGGCGGATTCTATGACCACTATATTCCGGCAGCAGTCGATGCTTTAGCCTCAAAGCCCGAATTTTATACAGCTTATACTCCCTATCAACCTGAATGTTCTCAAGGCTGGCTTCAGGCTATTTATGAATATCAGACGATAATCTGTGAATTAACCGGGTTAGATGTTTCTAATGCTTCGCTTTATGATGGCGGCACTGCGCTCTATGAAGCAGCAATGATGGCAGTCCGGCTGACCGGAAGAAAAAAAATTATTGTTGATAGCGGGGTTAGCTTAATTTACCGTACTATGTTATATACTTATACTTCCAATCTTTCTATCGAATTTGTGGAAACGCCTGTAGTTCATGGGCAGAGTTGCCGTGAAGATATATTCAAAAAACTTGATGATAAAGCTGCTGCGGTAATTGTGCAAAATCCGAATTTCTTCGGGGCAGTAGACGATTTTTCAGATATGGTTGAACGCGCGCATAGTAAGGGTGCGTTAGCGATAGCTTCAGTTTATCCGGTTTCTTTAGGTATGCTTAAGAGCCCGGGAGAGATGGGTTTTGATATCGCAACCGGAGAA
The DNA here is from genome assembly GCA_041652675.1 of Candidatus Omnitrophota bacterium. GTDB lineage: Bacteria > Omnitrophota > Gorgyraeia > Gygaellales > Profunditerraquicolaceae > Sherwoodlollariibacterium. Next base: position 953 of record JBAZGV010000042.1, on the reverse strand, counting down.
GGCCAGAGTTTGGGTATTCCTTTGTCGTTCGGCGGCCCTTATTTAGGTTTTATCGCTGTTAAAAAAGAACATATGCGCCAGATGCCGGGAAGAATTGTCGGGGAGACTCTGGATAAAGGCGGTAAACGCGGTTTTGTTTTAACTTTACAAGCGCGTGAGCAGCATATCCGTAGAGAGCGGGCGACTTCTAATATTTGTTCTAACGAGGCGCTCTGTGCATTAAGGGCCCTGATTTATACTTCACTTTTAGGTAAGGCCGGTTTGCAAGAATTAGCCAGGCTTAATTATCAAAAGGCAGAATTTGCCAAAGCAACATTAGATAAAGTTTCCGGAGTAAAAGTTAAGAGAAGTTCTCCGACATTTAATGAGTTTACTTTAGAGTTGCCTGAAAATGCTGATGAAGTAGTCTCCAAGATGATTAGTCAAGGATTCGCCTGCGGTTTTCCCTTAGGTAGGTTCTATAGAGGTTTGGATAATTATCTTTTGGTCGCGGTTACAGAGAAGCGTACTAAAGAAGAGATCCTCAATTTCGCGAAAAGCTTGGAGGCGGCGCTATGCAGTTAATCTTTGAGAAGAGCCGGCCCGGTAGGCGAGGTTTTCAGTTACCTTTATCCGATGTGCCAAAAGTTAAAACTCTGCCTGAAAAATACTGCCGTAAAATAGAGGCGCAATTGCCCGAAGTTTCAGAATTGGACCTGGTTAGGCATTTTTCTAATTTATCCCGGCTTAATTATTCCGTGGATACAAATTTTTATCCCCTTGGTTCTTGTACTATGAAATACAATCCTAAATTTACCGAGAAGATTGCTGCTATGGATGGTTTTGCAAATTTACATCCGCTTTTGCCGCAACTTTCAGGTGGAGGCATACTCGCGCAGGGATCATTGGAAGTTTTGTATAATACGGAAAGATTGCTTAGTGAGATTACAGGAATGGCGGAATTTACCACCCAG
>JBAZGV010000041.1:0-7100 GCA_041652675.1 Candidatus Omnitrophota bacterium | reverse complement strand
GAGGGGGGGATGGCCCTGAATTTCGAAAATATATAAACGAAAGGGGGTGAAATAAAATATGGCAGAGAAATTAGTGAAGTTAGGAATAAAGAGAGTGAAGGGTTTTCTTTATTTCATTGACAAGCAGGGTGATGTCTCTTGCGCCAAGATGGCCAGAGGTTCTAAAAAAGGCGGTGGCAGAAAGAAGGTAGCCAAATGCGGTATCAAGAGGAAAGTAGGTTACCTGTATTTTCTTGACAAAAAAGGCGATGTATCATGCGCCAAGATGAAAAGAGGCGGGAAGAAAAAGAAGAAGTAATAGCCTCTATTTACAAAAGATGGGCCCCTGTAGGCATGGTAATTTTCTGTGTTTACAGGGGTTTATCTTATAAAGATATGAAAAGAGATAGTTTTAATTTAAAGATACTCTGGTTAGCTATATCCGCCTATACTTTTTATTTCAGTTTTTTATCGATCCTGAAACTCGTTTCTTTCTCTTATTATGATTTTGATTTGGCGGTGCATACGCTATCCGTTTGGAATATCACACATGGTTCAATCTATAATTCTATTTTAGGCATACCTTTTTTAGGCAATCATATGCAGCCGATTCTTTTCTTCGTGGCTCCCTTGTTTGCACTATACCCGCATCCGGAAACCCTGCTTTTATTACAAACCTTATTTCTGAGTTTAGGTGCTTTTCCTCTTTATCTAATAGCCAAAAAGAGGATCGGTACGGATCTTGCTTTAATTGTGGCTTTAGGGTATCTTCTCTATCCCGGGCTTGCCTTTACAAATCTATTTGAATTCCATCCTACTGTTTTCGCGACGTTTTTTTTAATTCTCTCTCTCTATGCATATGATTTTGAAAAGATAAAGTTATTTATATTTTCCTCAGTATTGGCTATGCTCTCCCAGGAAAATGTACCTATGGCTATTATTACGCTTGGGGTTATGGCTTTTATAGAGAAAAAAGGGCTAAAATGGATATTCATTCCTATAGTTTTAGGAGTAGTTTATTTCATTCCTGCTTTAATACTCATGGGCCATTTTAACCAGGGGACTGTGCAATTTTTCAGTCTTTACCGTCATTTAGGGCAGAATCACTTAGGCATTTTTCTCCATCCTTGGGTTCCTTTACGTTTTATTTTACGTCAAGAATCGTTTGTATACTTATTTAATATTTTTTTACCGGTATTATTTATTCCGTTTATGGCTTTGATTAAGTTGTTTCCGGCAGCTCCTTTTTTCCTTCAGCACCTGCTCTCCGCGAGGCCTTACGACTTAAATATGAGTTATCATTATTTGGCGGAGATAATTCCCTTTGTATTCTTTTCCGCGATTTACGGTATCAATAAATTGATAAAGATGAGGTTTTTTAACCGCCATATTCCTGTTTTTAAATCTATCTTGATTTCGTTTATCTTATTTAACGCTGTTTATTACGGTCCGTACGTCAAAGAGTCTTTTCGTATTAATGGCGATTTTCGTAAAGATTATTTGGATTTATATAAAGAACGGTTTATTGACAAAATTCCACATTCGGCAAATGTAGTAGCTACATTTGAGTTTTTACCAAGGCTTGCCAATAGAAAAAAACTATATTCTTTGCACCATTCCTATAAAGGTTTTTATACTCTTTCTGATAAAAGGTATATTCTTCCTGAAGATGCAGAATATGCATTGGTTGATTTTAATGATAGGTTTACATTTAGGGAATTTTACATTCCGGATAGTTATGCGAATCTAAAAAATATATTTTTGAAATATGAATGGGAGCTTATTGATATGGTTGATTCCTTGGTTATTCTTAGGAAGTCTTCCAAAAAACAAGATTTCATCTGTGCGAAGGTTGATTCTATACGGGATAATCGGAATAAAGAAACAATAAAGGTAGGAGAGAGTTTTGTTCTTAAAAGTGCGCATTTTATCCGTATTCCAGGCAAGGAGATGATCGAGGCAACTCTCTATTGGAAGTCTATTAAAAAGACAAAGCTAGATATCCAGCTTTTTATAAGTATAACCGATAGCAAGGGTAGGATTATAAAAAGGTTAATGCATCCTATCTGCTATAGGATATTTCCTACACAGAGTTGGCAAGAAGGGGAGATCTATAAAGATCTTTTACGGATTTATATTCCTGAAGAATACCTTAAAGATGATATCGTTATAATGGCCGGATTTTACGATTATCTTACGGGCAATATTGTTAAATTAAAGGTAGATGGCGAGAGCTATGATCTGGCGGGTATCGGGAGCTTAAAATGCAAAAAATGACCTGTAATTATTGCTCTTCTCCTAATCTTAAGGTTGTTTACCGTTTAAATAATTGCAGAGGTAGCGAGAACTTTGCAATGGAGTATAATATTTCAAAGGATACTTTGAATCTTGGCGATTCTAAGATTGTGAAATGCCAGGGTTGTGGATTTATTCAGCTTATGCCTAAGCCGGATACAGGGTTACTTTTGGAATTATATGGTAATATGCAGGATAATCTTTATCTCTCTGAAGAAGAAGGAAGAAGGAGAACCGCAGTATCTTTATTGAATAAACTATCTTCTTACAAGGCCAAAGGGAGATTGTTAGATATTGGCTGTTCTGCAGGGATATTTCTTAATGAAGCGAGAAAAATCGGGTGGGAAGTTTGCGGAGTAGAATTATCTTCTTGGGCGATTCAGTATGCCAGGGAGAAATTTAAGCTAGAGATATTTAAGGGCGAACTTAAAGAAGCGCGGTTTCCTGATACATATTTTGACCTTGTGGCCATGGCAGATTCCATAGAGCATCTTTCTGACCCATCAGGCTGCCTTAATGAGATAAAAAGAATTCTTAAACCCGATGGTATTATATATATCTCTACCCCTGACATAGGAAGTATGCTGGCGAGAGTAGCAGGTAAGAGCTGGTGGGGGGTAAAACATTCACATTTGACTTATTTTGATAGAAATTCTATCTCTAAAATATTAAATGGCGCCGGATTTAGGGTTTTAAATTTTTCTTCGTATACCCGATTTTTTAGCTTGAACTATCTTCTAACTAAACTGACAGGTTCTCTTAGATTAAATTCCAGGGTTAAGATCTTTTTGGATAAGTTTCCTTTTATCGGGCGTGTTATCTTTAAAATAAATTTAGGGGATCAACTGGAAGTCTATGCTAGAAGGAGAAGGGATCTCGCTTTCTTTTCAACTAAGATAAAAAATCATGAGAGCATTGATAGCAAAATGAAGACTATAGTTGTGCTCCCCGCTTATAATGCGGCAAAGACCCTAGAGACCACCTTGCGTGATATTCCTAGAAATATTGTTGATGATGTAATATTGGTTGATGATGCAAGCCATGATAATACTGTTGAGATTGCGCAAAAGCTTGGCCTTAAAGTTTTCAAGCATAAGCGTAACTTAGGTTACGGGGCAAATCAGAAGACCTGCTATACCAAAGCCCTTGAATTGGGGGCCGAAGTGGTGGTTATGGTGCACCCTGATTATCAGTATGACCCTACGGTTATCCCTGAGCTTGTCAGGCCGATACTGAATCATCAGGCGGACGCAGTTTTTGGCTCAAGGAAGAAGAAGGGGGGAGCGCTAGAAGGGGGTATGCCTCTTTGGAAACATAATGCTAATATATTGCTTACTGCGCTTGAGAATGTAGTATTAGGGGTTTATCTTACAGAATATCATAGCGGTTTCCGCGCCTATAGCGCAAAGTACCTGAAAGCAGTCAATTTTATGGCAAATTCGAATCATTTTGTTTTTGATACCGAAATTATTGTTCAAGGAGTATTGCATAATTTAAGAATAGAGGAAGTCCCCATTCATACCCGCTATTTTGAAGAGGCTTCAACGATTAAATTATTTTCGGCGGTATTGTACGGGGTAGGTATCTTAGCAACAATGCTAAAGTATACTTTGCATAAAGCTAGTATAATACGATTAAAACAATTTATATAAATAATGAATTATAATAAAAAATTAGCCATAATATTGATAATTGGTTTATTGATAATCAATCTTAAGCCGTTATCCTATTGCCAAACGCAGTCAAAAGAGGAAGAGGCTATTTTTGTCGCGAAAAAAGCATTTGAAGACGGATATTACGAGGTCAGCCTTAGCCTTTTGGAGCGTTTTTTGAATAATTTTCCCAATTCTTCTAAAGTAGGAGAGGCGAGGCTTTTAGTCGGCGAATGTTATTTTTACCAGAATAGGTTTCTCGATGCGCTGGATAAGTTCGAAGGTTTATTAAAGAATCCTGCCTCTAAGAATTTAAAAGATGCAACCCTCTATTGGATTGCGGAGGTTTATCTTAAGAGCAATAATTTTTCCAAGGCCTCCGCTCTTTACCATAGGATAATAGATGAGTTTCCTAATTCATCTTACGTGCCCTCGGCTTTTTATTCATTAGGCTGGTCTTCATTCCAGGAAAATAAGTTTCAAGAAGCATGTGATTATTTTAAGGCCACCGAAGAGAAATATCCTAATGAACCTCAAGCTAAAGACGCGGCATTTAAGATAATCGAATGTTTATATAACCTAAAGGATTATGCTTCTTTGAGGGAGAAGGGGAGGCTCTCTCTCAAGTTATTCTCCCAGGATCTGTCTCGGCTTTTTTATCTTTATTTTTATCTTGCCGAAGCAGAATATTATTTGGGTAATTTTAATCAATCCCTTGAATATTACGCGAAGGTATTAAAGGAAAGTAGCGATGATAAAATGCAGGCTCTTTCCCGCTTAGGTTCGGGTTGGGCTTATCTTAAGCTTAAGAGATACGGGGAAGCCGAAGGCGAATTTTCGCTTCTTAAAGAAGATAGCTTTGATAAGAAAGGGTTAGAAGCGCTTTTGTTAGGCAGGGCGGCGCTTATGTTGGAGACAAATAGAATAAGCGATGCCAGTAAGGTTTATGGCCGTTTGATCCTTACGGCAGTTGATCCGTTAATAGCCACTTTAGCTTATCAGGGCAAGGCGGATGCCTTATATAATCTTGCTGAATACGAAGAATCATCGCTATTTTATTTAGAGGCGCTTAAAAAGGCAGGGCCAATAAATACTTCTTTGGATATAACCGATAAACTTCATTATAATCTGGGTTTGGCTTTTTCAAAGCAGGAAAAATCCAAGGAGGCGATAAAAGAGTTCCAATTAGTGGCTAAAGATAGCGGTAACAAGATTATGAGGGAGAGCGCCCTTGTTCAATTAGGCGGCTTGTATCAGGATTCCGGAGATTATCTCTTGGCGGTAAAGTCATACGAGTCTGTATTAAGGGATTATCCGGATAGCCTTTATAAGGATTATATCCAATATCAACTCGGTTCTATTTTTCTGAAGAAATTAGATTACGATGCTGCTATCAAATTATTATCAGCCTTTAAGGAAAATTTCCCCGGTTCTAAATATATGGACGATGTTTATTATCTCTTAGGCCTGGCATATTTCCGGAAAGAAGATTACGCTTCAAGCATAAAAATATTAGAGCAATCCCGCAAAGAGCCCGGAGAAAACGGTTTTCCTTCTAAATCCGCTTATCTTTTAGCGAGCAGCCGTTATAATACCGGAGATTTTAGTAAAGCAGTGGAGTTATTTAAAGAAACCATAAGCCATAGCCAAGATACAGAATTGATCCAGAGGGCTGAATATGGCATAGCTGATTCCCTTTATCAATTAGGCGATAAAAAAGAGGCCTTATCAAGGTTTAAAGCTTTACGTTCCAAATATCCCGGATCAAATTTAACCGCGGATGTAGTCTTCTGGCTCGCGAGTTATTATTATCAGAATGGTGAATTCAGCCTCGCGCGGAGATATTTTCTTTCGCTTATTCAAGATTTCCCCGGAAGCCCTTTGGTTACTGATGCCTATTATTCCTTGGGTTTAATTTCAAATTCCGAATCTTCTCTGCAGGAAGCAATAGAAAATTTTAAGAAGGTAATTGATTCTGATAATTTACGGCTAAAAGTTGCGGCGGCTTCCGCGTTAGGGGATTTATTCTATAAACTTGAAGATTATACGCAGGCTTTGGCATTTTACCGCAAAGGGCTTGTTTTATCTACGGATAAAGAGAATCCCGCGTTACGGATAAAGATTGCGGAAACCTTGGAAGCAAAAGGGGAGATTGATGAGGCAGTCGGGGAATACCTGAAGGTTTCCGCGGATAATAATCTTAAGGCTAAGGCTTATTTAAGGTTAGCAAGGATACACGAGGATAGGGATGAATTTAAAGAAGCGGCTAAGTTCTATAAGCAGGCAATAGCTTTAGGAAATGAAGAGGGTGTAATATACGCCAAAGAAAGATTAGAGTGGATCAATGCAAATATAAAAAACTAGTTGACTTAAGCCCGGTTTGTTATAAAATAAAAACTGGAGGATAAATAATGATTATCGAAATTGGTATTATAGCGGGGGATATTTGGTATTATCTTGATCAGCATGGCGCGGTTAGCCTTTCTGTTTTGGTGAAGAGTATTGATAAGTCTCGGGACAATGTTTTGATGAGTTTAGGTTGGCTTGCGCGGGAAGGGCATGTTTTATTAGAACGGGCAGGCGATGATTATAAGGTATCCCTAAGAAAAGATGAAAAATAATAAAAAGGGCGTTATTCTTTTTATAGTTTTAGCTGTAGTAATGATTGTGGTTATATTGTCAGGGGTTATTTTAAGTATTATCTCCAGCCAGTCACGCTTAACCAACCATCAGGTTTCCCGGATCAAGGCTTATTACGCTGCCAAGGGAATAATGAATTATGCTTTGGAAAGGCTTAGGACTGGTGATTGGGTTCCTACTTCGGATATTCAACATGCCTGTCTTTTACCGCAAGGTTGCATAGATGCTGCTGTTTCTAATGATTATCCTATACCTGAAGATCCCGATATAACCTATAAAGTTCAAGTAGCCATTTATCCTGAAAATAGCGCTTTAGGCAATACAGTTACTCAAATTGATATAAAAACCGAATACGCCTACACTCCTTAGTTTTTATCCATAATCCACAATTAATTTAAAGATATATTGGTGATTAACAATAGTAGGGGAGGTTTAAACCTCCCCTACTATTACATATCACTCCGACGATAAGAACATAAGTATAAGTAAGTATGAGTAAGTCTATAATGAATTATATGAAAAAACACTTGACAA
>JBAZGV010000040.1:0-7178 GCA_041652675.1 Candidatus Omnitrophota bacterium | reverse complement strand
ACGCAATCCCCCCTTGTAAGGCCCAATCGCGCTATTCATCTCAATGCGATAACCTTTGTTGATCTGTATCTCTCCTTTATCATCAAGCCAAGGCACGCGAAACATAATTGTCCTCTCCGGCTCAACCATTCTCTCCAAAATTTTCGCTTTCTGGTATTTCGGATTTTCATCGATAAACGGCATAACCGATTCAACCACTTCTTTTACTGCCTGATGAAATTCAACTTCTCCGGGATTTTTCTGAACAACATTGTTCATAAACTCTTCTACTTTTTTCAACATTTAATTCCTCCTTACTTGACTAACTTTGTCTTTTTGAACGCGCTCCAACCTTGAGTACCTTATAGCTTATATAAATACTCTTTAATCGCTAGGGCTGCCCTCTTAGCCATACCCATCGCTTCAATCACAGTCCCTTCCCCTCCTACTATATCCCCTCCGGCAAATACTCCCTTTACCGAGGTCTCCATAGTTTGCGGATCCACTATAACATCTCCATATTTATCTACTTTTATCTCCGGAGTTACGCTAGTTAAAATCTGGTTAGCTTGCAACCCAATAGCAATAATCGCTAGATCGCAATCAAGTGTAAAATCACTTCCGGGAATGACAACAGGCTTTCTCCTGCCGGATGAATCCGGCTCTCCCAATTTACATTCTAAAGATTTTAATGTTTTTACAAAACCTGACTTATCTCCACTAAATTCTTCAGGCTTAACCAACATCTTAAACTTAACACCTTCTTCTTTAGCATGTTCTATCTCAAGCCTGCGCGCAGGCATCTCTACTTCTGTCCTGCGATATACAATTGTAGTATCCGGTTCAATATTATTCATCTTCTGCAATCTTAAAGCGCAACGTGCCGCATCCATAGCCGTATTACCGCCTCCTATAACCAAAATATGCTTACCTATACTTACAGGAGTATGTGACTTAGGAAACTCATATGCAGACATGAGATTTACCCTAGTTAGAAATTCATTGGCGGAATAAACATTGCATAAATTCTCACCCGGGATACCTAAAAATGATGGCACTCCAGCGCCTAATCCTAAAAATACAGCAGAAAATCCTTCTTTAAAAAACTCTCCTAATTCTTTAGCTCGGCCAACGATAAAATTAGGTAATATTTCTACCCCTAAACTCTTTAGGTAATCTATCTCAAAATCGAGTATATTTCTGGGCATCCTAAATGGTGGTATGCCATACCTTAAAACTCCTCCTGATTTATGCAAGGCTTCAAAAATTACAACCTTCACACCTAAACGAGCTAATTCACCGGCGCAACATAATCCTGCTGGCCCTGAACCTACAACCGCAACCTTAAGCCCGGAAATCTTTTTATCAGGCGCGCTTACCATCTCTAATTTATTATTCATGCCGAAATCACCGACAAATCTCTCTAAGAAATGAATATTGATCGCTTGGGGAGAAGCAAAAACAGAATCTTTTTTTGTAAGAACACAAGCTTTCCTGCACTGGTATTCCGCAGGACAGACCCTTCCACAAATACAGGGAAAATTATTCTTCTCTCTGATAGTAAAATAAGCTCCGGAAAAATCTTTATCTGTAATTTGTTTAATGAATTTCTTAATATTTATACCTACAGGACAACCTGATATGCACTTGGGATCTTTACACTGAAGGCAGCGTGAAGCTTCCTGAAGTGAATCTTCTTGAGAATAGCCTAAGACAACTTCTAAAAAATTTGCGCTTCTCTCGGCAGCAGGTGATTCTTTTGTTTTTACTGGTTCTTTAGCCATAATTTAAGAAACTTTATAAAGATTACAGATGTGTTTCTCTTTATCCTGATAGACGCGGTTTCTTTTAGTCAATTCGTCCCAGTCTATTGCTTGAGCCTCAAATTCCGGCCCATCAATACAGCTGAATTTTGTTTTGCCTTCAACTGTTACGCGACAACATCCACACATTCCGGTTGCATCAACCATTAACGCATTCAAAGAAACAATTGTTTTTACATTAAAACTTTTTGTAACTTCGGCGACCCGCTTCATCATCGGAATAGGCCCGACAGAATAAACTAAATCATATTTATCTTTTTCCAGAAGCTCTTTGAGGACATCCGTAGTAAATCCTTTTCTCTGATAAGAACCGTCATCTGTTACAATATGCAATTCGCTGGAGGCGCTTTTTAGTTCGTTCTCCAGAATAAGAAGCTCCTTAGTCCTTGACCCCAGAATAGTAACGACATGATTTCCCGCTTCTTTCAATGCTTGGGCCACTGGATAGATCTCGGCGATACCTACTCCACCGCCGACTAGAATTACTTTCCCGTAAAGCTTTATCTCAGTTGCGTGGCCAAGCGGCCCAACTAAAGCATAAAGAGAATCACCGACTTCAAGCCTGCCCAAAAGCTTAGTCGTCAACCCGGCCTCTTGGAATATAATGGTTATCGAATCTTTATCTTTTTCTACAATTGTTAAAGGAATCCTTTCGCCCTCCTTGCTTACCATAAGCGCGATAAACTGCCCGGGCTTAGCTTTTGAGGCCATATTAGGCGCGAAAACTTTCAGTTTTACCACTCTTACGCCCTGAAAATCGCTTAAAACTTGTTTTTGGAGTATTTTCATATTGATAGTTAATTACTGCCTAATTATTAGGCACCTTCATAGAATAAAAAAATCCATACTCGCCCTAATGATAGGAAATCCGGGAAGTATGGACGTCATTGTCCTTAACCTTATTGAATTTAAATAATAACACTGCCGATTATTTTGTCAAGAAGATTTATCTTTCACTGGTTGCCGCGATATTAAGGTTTCTTACCCCTACGGCATTTAATATATCCAGCACATCTACGATATCTTTAAAACGCACCAATCTATCCGAACTTACAATTACACTTAAACCGGGATTATCGTTATAGCGTAAAGATATCTTCTCGCGTAATGTTTTTTTAGTTACTGCCTCTTGATCCAGGTAAACAGCTCCCTCATTATTTATAGTTATATTAACTTGATTCTTGTTATTTATAGCTGTAGCACTAGCTGCCTCGGGAAGTTTCACTTCAAGTTTCTTAACACGATAAGGGCTGAAGGTATAGAGCAGGCTGAAGGAAATGAAAAAGAAGATAAACATATTTAAAATTATATCTGTCATAACCGCAGACTCTAGATTCACCAAATAGCTTCTTCGCCCGGATATCTTCACGCCCGATTACCTTCTTTTGTTTCAGCAATAACTTCCAAAAGCTGAATACAGTGATTCGAGAGCTCATTAGATATAAATTTAATGCGGCTGATAAAATAGTTATAGCATAAATAAAAAGGTATGGCGACAATTAACCCCGCCGCAGTTGTGATCATTGCCTCATAAATACCTCCTGCCAAAACGCTTACCGTAACATTAGCTCCGGCACGCTCCCAAGACATAAAAGCGCGGATAAGCCCTGTAATCGTCCCTAAAAATCCTAAGAGCGGTTCAATGCCAATTATAGAAACTAAGGCACCCAAAAACTTTTCCAGTTTTTGTATTTGATTATTCCCTGCCTGTTCGAGCACCTTTTCTAATCTTTCTAAAGGCAAATTCCTTCTCTCTATTCCGATCTTGAATATTGCGCCTAAAGGATGGTGCGTATATTTATCGCAAAGAGCAAGAGCTTCTTTAATCTTACCTTCCTTAATATCCTTAAAGACGGCTTGAATAAAATCAAAAGTGTTCAACTTCATCCCTCTAAAAACCCAGAATCTTTCAATAACAATGGCTAAGCCGAATATAGAACCTAAAATAATCGGTAACATTATTGGCCCGCCCTTTATAATAAAAGTAAACATGCGTACCTCCATTAAAATCATTATATATTTATTTTATTTGCGTTGAATGAAGTAACTTTAGCAGAAATAAAATTCCTTGTCAAGAAGAGAACACCCTTATCTCTCTAAAGACTCCTTAGAAAGGCGGCCGCATGGTTTAAGCGGGTATTTTCCGGTAAAACAGGCAGTGCAGAAATTCTCTTTGGCGCAGGGCATAGACTTAAGCATCCCTTCCAGGCTTAAGTATTCCAATGTATCCACTCCTATAAAATCACGCACCCACTCAAGAGTATGTTTGGAAGCGATAAGCTCCTTTTTAGTGGGGAAATCTATCCCATAAAAACAAGGAAATCTTAAAGGCGGGCAGCTTACGCGCATATGTATCTCTTTTGCCCCCACTTCTCTTATTGCCTTAACTCTTGCCCGGCTGGTCGTACCCCGGACAATAGAATCCTCAATAACAATCACGCGCTTATCTTTTAAAACCTCTTTAACCGGGTTTAGTTTTATCTTAACCCGGAAATCACGCACCAATTGACTAGGCTGAATAAAAGTACGGCCGATATAGTGGTTACGGATCAAACCTGTTTCATAAGTAATACCTGATGCTTTAGAAAAACCTAGAGCCGCAGATGTCCCGGAATCAGGGATGGGCATGACAATATCCGCATCGACAGGAAATTCTTTGCCGAGTTGCTCACCGAGCGCTTTACGCGCGCTATAAACATTATAACCGAAGATATTGCTATCCGGACGGGCAAAATAAATAAATTCAAATATACAAAAAGCACAAGGTGTTTTATTAAACGGCTTAATTGATTCTATTCTATCTTTATAGATAAAAACTATCTCTCCGGGCTCAATATCCCTGACATATTCCGCACCGATTAAATCCAGTGCGCAAGTCTCGCTGGCTAAAATATAGGCGCCATCAAATTTCCCCAGACAAAGCGGCCGCCAACCAAAAGTATCTCTTGCCCCAACCAATATATTATTGACCATTAATGCCAGAGAATACGCGCCTTCAAGTTGTCCAAGAGCCCAAACCATTGCCTCTTTTGCTTCTTTCTGCGGGCTATGGGCAAGAAGATGCGCAATCACTTCAGAATCCATAGTCGTCTGGAATATGGATCCTTTTTCTTCCATTCTCTTGCGTAGAAAAAGCGCATTCGTTAAATTACCATTATGAGCTATAGCAATATTTCCGATTTTCGATTTTACCAAAAATGGCTGGATATTTTTGGCGTTGCTGCTTCCGGTTGTAGAATAACGCACGTGGCCTATGCTAAGTTCCCCGCGTAGGCCGGCGATAACCTTCTCATTGAAAACGTCACTTACCAAACCCATAGCTTTATGCAGAAATATTTTCTTGCCATTATTACTTACTATCCCTGCTGACTCTTCCCCGCGATGTTGCAAACTGTAGAGCCCTAAATAGGTCAGCTTGCTTGCGTCTTTATGAGGATAAATCCCAAATATGCCACACATTGAGCACCCCTTTTTTTTATTTAGCGAAATCCTGCGAAGTGCAGGAAGATTATTGTAAATAATCTTCCTGCGTTAACGAAGCAGGATAAAAATCCATCAAAATTATTCATACGTCGAATAAAAATAAGGAGTAAATGCCTCAAACTCCGCAGCACAAGTATCTACTAACTTATACTCCGGCTTAATTCCTAATTCTTTCCGCCACTTACTTATAACATCTTCACTTTGATTTAATAAACGAGCAAGTTGCTTATCCGAAAAACCAAATTCCTTCGTTTTCTTAAGCAATTCAACAGAAGACTTTTCCTGATTTAGCTTCAATTCTAACCTTATCCTCTCCTCTAACTCAACAATCTCCCGGATATTTTGCAAAAACCAGGAATCAATCTTAGTTAGCTTATTAATCTGATCATTAGTGTAACCTTTTTTCATAGCCTCTTTTATATAAAGTATCCTTGACGCATTAGGAACCCTTAATTTATTTTTTAATTCTTCATCATTGCGCGGATTTTTCAAATCATCTAAACCAGTAAGGCCAATCTCTAAAGAACGCAGCGCCTTTTGTAAGGCCTCTTTAAAAGTCCTGCCTATAGACATAACCTCGCCTACGGATTTCATAGAAACGGTCAGCTCCGAATTGGCAGAAGGAAACTTTTCAAATGTAAAACGGGGAAGCTTAACTACACAGTAATCAATAGCAGGCTCAAAACATGATGGTGTTTTTAAAGTAATATCATTAGGTATCTCATCCAAAGTATAACCCACGGCCAATTTTGCTGCTATCTTAGCAATAGGAAAACCTGTTGCCTTAGAAGCTAAGGCTGAAGAACGCGAAACACGCGGATTCATCTCAATAACCACCATCCTGCCTGTTTCAGGATGAATAGCAAACTGAATATTAGAACCTCCTGTTTCAACTCCAATCTCCCTAATACAGGCAATTGCCGCATCGCGCATCTTCTGATATTCTTTATCGGTTAAAGTCTGGATAGGAGCCACGGTTATACTATCTCCGGTATGCACACCCATTGGATCAAAATTCTCAATGGAACAGATAATTACCACATTGTCTTTTTTATCCCGCATAACTTCTAATTCAAATTCCTTCCAGCCGGCGATTGATTCTTCAATCAGTATCTCGCTAATCATACTAGACTCAAGGCCATGCTTGGCTAAATCCTTAAACTCCTCGATATTATAACTTGCGCTGCCGCCTGTACCAGCCAAGGTAAAACTCGGGCGGATAATCAAAGGAAAACCTATTCGTTTCGCTATTTCACAAGCTTCCTTTAAATTATAAGCCTTATCACTTTTAGGTAAATCAAGGCCTATCTTTTGCATCGCTTCTTTAAACAATTTCCTATCTTCGCCTTTTTTAATCGCTTTGATATTCGCGCCGATAACCTCAACCTTATACTTCTTCAAAACCCCTCTCTCTGCCAACTCAATTGTAACATTTAAAGCGGTTTGCCCACCTAATGTAGGAAGAAGAGCATCCGGCCTCTCATAAGCAATTATTTTTTCTATTATCTCATGTGTTATCGGCTCAATATAAGTAGCAGTAGCCAGCTGCGGATCAGTCATAATTGTCGCCGGATTAGAATTTACTAAAACAACCTTAAAGCCTTCTTGCATTAAAGCTTTGCAAGCCTGGGCGCCGGAATAATCAAACTCACAAGCCTGCCCTATAACAATCGGGCCGGAACCAATAATTAGAATTTTCTTTATATCCTTACGCCTAGGCATGTTTTCCCATAATTTTTATAAATTCACTAAATAGATATTCTGCGTCATGCGGCCCAGGAGAAGCTTCAGGATGGAACTGCACTGAAAACGCAGGAAATTTCTTATGCCGCATACCTTCAAGTGTCGAATCGTTTAAATTCATATGGGTCATCTCAACATCTTTTTTATTTT
>JBAZGV010000039.1:0-7237 GCA_041652675.1 Candidatus Omnitrophota bacterium | reverse complement strand
AGATTTAATTGTTGATGTTAAAGAGAGTAAAACCGGAGCATTCAGCTTTGGCGGGGGATATAGCACCGTGGATAGCTTTGTGGGTTTTGTTGAGATCGAGCAGAAGAATTTTGATTGGAAAAACTGGCCGTATTTTACCGGAGCAGGGCAAAATTTAAAATTACGCGCATCAATTGGAACGATGAGCAGCGGGCCCGGGCTTGATTTAAGTTTTACCGAGCCTTGGCTCTTTGATTATCCGATATCTTTCGGATTTGATGCTTATAAGCGTACTCACAAAAGAGACAGTGATGTGGGTTACGGGTATGATGAAGATGTGACCGGAGGCGATTTACGTTTAGGTAAAGAGTTGACTGAGTATCTAAGGGGAGACCTTGTCTATAGGATTGATTCAATAGATATCAGCAATGTCGACGATGGCTCTACTAGTGATTTGCAGAGCGAAGCCGGGACTAACCTTATCAGTAGTATTACTCCCAGTTTTACATTTGACAGCAGGGATAATGTTTTTGATACGCATAAAGGCAATCTTTTTACCGGTTCGTTAGCATTCGCGGGCGGCCTTCTGGGAGGAGATAGGAATTATTGGAAATTCTCCGGCCGAGCAAGCCATTATATGCCTTTACCGCGTAATTCTACCCTGGAATTTAGGGGTAGGATTGGTTTAGCAGATCCTTATGGAGATACCGAGAAGATACCGATATATGAAAGATTTTTTGCCGGAGGCGCTTATACTATCAGGGGTTACGAAGAGAGGGCAATTGGCCCATTTGATCCCCAATCCAAGGATCCTTTGGGTGGCGCGTCAATGTTAGTCGGTAATATTGAATATCTCTATCCTTTGTTTGGTTTTCTTAAAGTAGCAGCTTTTTATGACGTGGGAAATGTTTGGGAGAAGCTAGGGGATATATGTTCATCGCGCGATACCGATACTAACACCGGAGGATTTAAATCCAGTTTCGGTTTAGGCCTAAGGATAAAAACTCCCATTGGCCCGATAATGCTCGATTACGGTATTCCTATGAATAAGGCTCCCGGCGAAGATAGTAAGTCTAGCGGAAGATTCCATTTCAGTGTAAGCAATAGTTTCTAATAGTATGGGTAAATAATATAGTTCATAGCTCATAGCTCGTAGTAAAACTTAAGAGCTAAGAACCAAAACGAGGAGGAAGTAAGATGAAGAAGTTAGCAATAGTTTTGTGCGGCGCGTTTTTAAGCTTATTTATTTTAACCGGTTTAGCGCAGGCAGCGGATAAGTTTGCTTATATTGACTTAAGCCGGACATTTAGCGAATATAACAAAACTAAAGATTACGATAAAAAATTAACCGATAAGGAAAATAGTTATATTGCTGAAAGAGATAAGAAATTAGGAGAGTTTAATACCTTGAAAGACAAATTTGCTCTTTTGAGTGATAAAGATAAAGAATCTAAGAAAGCTGAACTTGAGTCAAAGGCAAAGTCCCTGAAGGATTTCGTTACCCAGAGAGAGACAGAGCTGCGCAAAGACCAAGAAGATAAGATGAAAGATATCCTCAAAGATATACAGGACGCGGTAAAAGTATATTCTGAAAAGTCAGGAATAACCTTTGTCCTGAATGACCGGGTTTTAGTCTATCAGACCAAGAGTATGGATATCACTAGTAATGTTATTGGGATTTTAAATAAGAAAAAATAAGTAAGGCCGCAACAATAATGCGTAAAACCTTAAAAGAAATCGCCGAACTCCTTAGGGATTTTAAGAGTGAGGTTGTAGGCGACGGCAGTGTTGTTATAACCGGCGCCAATGGAATCAAGGAAGCTGTGGCCGGCGATATCACTTTTTTGGCTAATTCTAAATATTTTTCTCTTCTGGATACAACAGCTGCCTCAGCCGTTATTACATCCCAAGATATACGGGAATCCAGCAAGCCGATTATTCGTACCGATAATCCTTCTCTTGCTTTTGCTAAGGTAATCTCCCTAATCGCTCCTGATAACGCCAAGCATTTTAAAGGGGTGCACTCTACTGTTATCTTAGGCAAGAATGTAAAATTAGGTAAAGATGCCGCGTTGGGCCCTTATGTAATTATTGAGGATGACGTTATCCTTGGTGATAATGTAGTTATATATCCGGGGTGTTTTATTGGCAGGGGGAGTAATATTGGGGAGGGAACACTTATTTATCCTAATGTTTCCATAAGAGAGCGCACAAATCTTGGCAGGCGGGTAATAATACATAGCGGTACGGTTATCGGTTCAGACGGTTTTGGTTTCGTTACTGCCGACGGTATCCATCACAAAATACCGCAGGTAGGAATAGTTGAAGTTGGCGATGACGTTGAGATCGGAGCGAATGTAACTATTGACAGGGCGCGTTTTGGCAAAACAATTATAGGCTCCGGCACCAAGATAGATAACTTGGTGCAGATTGGGCATAATGTTGTTATCGGTAAAAATTGTTTAATTGTGGCGCAGGTAGGCATAGCCGGAAGCACTACTCTTGGAAATAATGTTACTCTTGCCGGACAAGCAGGTTTGATTGGGCATGTGACAATAGGTGATGGAGCAATAGTTGCCGCCGGAGCAGGAGTGGGTAAATCAGTTCCTGCCAACGCGATAGTTTCAGGTTGGCCGGCCAGGCCATTTAATACTATGCAGAGAGTAAATGCCTGCGCTCAGAATTTACCTAAACTTTTCGATTTAGTTAAAGAACTTAAGAAAAGAATTGAAAAACTGGAAACGCGGTAATCTGGCGCAGTAGGCGAGGTTTAAACCTCGCCTACTGCAGCTAATAAATCTAGGTATGCAGAAGACTATCTTAAAAGAAGTAAGTTTTGGCGGTATAGGGTTGCATACGGGTAATAAATCTAATGTTACTTTAAAGCCCGCGGATATAGATACTGGAATTGTTTTTGTTCGTTTGGATCTACCCGGCAAGCCCGAAATAAAAGCCGGTATAAGGTCTTTAACTTCCCTTGAAAAAACTCCTCGCCGGACCACCATTGAGAATAATGGCGCTCAGGTGCAGACAGTAGAGCATTTTATGGCTGCCCTTTCAGGCGCGGGCATCAGTAATTTGCGGGTAGAATTGGATAATAATGAATTACCCGGTTTAGACGGCAGTAGTTTAAATTATTTGGAAATATTTAATCAGGCGGGTATTAAAGAGCAGGATAAGGAGAGGGATTGGTTTGCGGTTAAAGATCCAATTTTTATAGAAGAAGGGAAAGCTTCTATTATGGCTTTGCCTGCTCCGGATTTTAAGATATCATACACTTTAGATTATAACCTTGTCGAACGGAAAACAGAATTTATAGAGTTAAGTCTTACCTCTCCCGCCGTATTCGCGAAAGAGATTGCTCCGGCGCGCACATTTTGCCTTGAAAGCGAAGCCAATGAATTAAGGGGTAAAGGATTAGGGCTTGGGGCGAATTATGATAATACCCTCGTTTTGACTGATGACGGAAGAGTTATAAATAATAAAGTCCGTTTTTCTGATGAATTTGTGCGCCATAAGGTGCTTGATTTAATAGGTGATTTATATCTTCTTGGAGTGGGTTTAAAAGCTCATATCGTGGCTTTAAAAAGCGGCCATTACCTAAACCTAAAACTTATTAATGAAATAATTAAGCAAAGGGAGAAATATTCTATGAAGAAAGTAAACGGGATTTTAGAGGTAGAAGATATTATTAAGATTATCCCGCATCGAGAACCTTTCCTTTTCGTGGACAGGATTACGAAGCTTGAACATGGTAAACACGCCACCGGAATCAAGAACGTGACCATAAATGACTACTTTTTTAAAGGCCATTTCCCCGGCCGACCGGTTATGCCCGGAGTGCTTATCGTTGAGGCCATGGCGCAGGTAGGCGGGGTAATGATGCTTTCTCCCGAGGAGAATAGAGGTAAGCTTGCCTTTTTTTTATCAATTAATAATGTGAAATTTCGTAAACCGGTTGTTCCCGGTGACCAATTGGTTCTTGAGGTTGAGGCAATAAAGGTAAAATCCAAGACAAGCCAAGTGCGCGGAAGGGCGCTGGTGGATGGTAAATTAGTAGCAGAAGCGGATTTTGTATGCGCTTTAGTTAAGGATTAATCAACCATGCAAATAGACCAAACAGCAATTGTTTCCAAGAAAGCGAAATTAGCTGATGATGTAACCGTAGGCCCATTCACGGTTATCAATGAAGGTGTCAGCATTGGTTCAGGGACGAGAATCGGCAGCCATTCTTTAATCGAAGGTAATACTACTATAGGCAAGAATTGTGAGATATTCACGGGGGCTGTGATTGGCTCGCGGCCGCAGGATTTAAAATATAAAGGTGAAAAAGTATTCTTAGATATAGGCGATAATAATATAATCCGCGAATACTCTACATTTAATCCCGGGACAGAGGATGGGGGCAGGACAATTGTCGGCTCGGGAAATCTTTTTATGGCTTATTCCCATGTTGCTCATGACTGCCGCGTCGGGAATAATTGTGTATTTGCTAATAACGCTACGCTTGCCGGGCATGTTACGGTTGAAGATATGGCGGTTATTGGCGGTTTAGTCGCGATACACCAGTTTGTCAGAGTCGGCTCTCTTTCTATAACAGGCGGCTGCTCTAAGGTTGTCCAAGATATCCCTCCTTATTCTACCTGTGATGGGCATCCCGCGGCTGTATTCGGATTGAATCTTGTCGGATTAAGGCGGCATAAAGTTTCACGTGATTCAATCAAAGAACTTGACCGGGCTTATAAAATACTTTTTAATTCCGGTTTTACCGCGAAGCATGCCTTGGGAGAATTAGAGAAGGGGAAGATAGAATCCGAGGAAGTTAAATACCTCATCAATTTTGTCAAAGGCTCAGAGCGAGGAATAAGTAAATCCTGCAGGGTAGAAAGATAATATGGAGAGAATTGGTTTAATCGCCGGGAATAGGAAATTTCCTTTATTGTTTTGTGAAGGCGCGAAGAAGAAGGGCTATTACATTGTAGCCGTAGCTATTAAGGGCGAGACTTCTTTTGAGATAAAAAAATTAGCGGATAAAGTTTACTGGCTTAGATTATCTGAATTTAAGCGTATGTTTGATATATTTAATGCTGAAGGCATAAAGAATGTAGTCATGGCAGGGCAAATTAGCCCGCGTAGGCTCTTTAGCAGGGAAGTGGTTGATAGCCAGGATATTCAGCAGATATTGTCAAGCATCAAGAATAAGAAGGCAGACACTATATTCGGGGCGATTGCTGATAAGCTGAAAGGCGCGGGGTTGGAATTACTCGATTCAACCATTTTTATTAAAGATTCTCTGGCGCAAAAAGGCACGCTTACTAAATGCGAGCCCGATTCTTCAGTTTGGGAAGATGTCAAATTCGGTTTGGAATTAGCCAAAGCCATCGGCGCTTTGGATATCGGCCAGACAGTGGCAGTAAAAGATAAAGCTATTGTCGCGGTCGAGGCTTTAGAGGGTACGGATAACCTTATTCGAAGGGCAGGCAAGCTTTTCCACGGCGGGATAACTGTTGTTAAGGCCGCTAAACCTAAGCAAGACCTGCGTTTTGATATACCTGTAGTTGGATTAAATACTGTTAAAAGATTAATCAAGGCAGGCGCAAAATGCCTTGCTATTGAAGCAGATAAGACACTTTTTATTGACCGCGATGTTTCAGTAAAGTTGGCGGAGAAAAATGGCATTGCCATAGTCGCTGTTTAAGTGAAGCCCAAATTTATGGAGCGATAGCGACATAGGTTTGGTGGCTGAACTTATCCAGCACTAATTTTTCTTAAAAATTAGTGCTGGGTTAATTCGCACATTGACTTACTCATGCTGACGTATTCGTAAGCCAAGTGCTCATTAAACTCTTGACAGTTTTTTATCTAGTGCTATAAATATAAGCGTAAGTATAAAAAGGAGGGGATTATGGAGAGATTAACCGGGTCAAAGCCAACGGAGTTTAAGCTATATGCTCCTACTGCTAAAAAGGTAACTTTAGCCGGAAGTTTCAATAAGTGGGATGTTAAAAGCCTCGCGGCAAAAAAAGATTCCAAGGGTAACTGGATAGTCAAGACAGGCCTTAAACCGGGTAAGCATGAATATAAGTTTTTCGTAGATGGCACTTGGCAGAATGATTCTCGATGCACGTCTTGTGTCCCTAATGTTTTTGGAACGAATAATTGTATCGTAGAGGTAAAATAGTTTTACTCAAATCGTTGTTTTAAGAATAACGGGCGCTATTTTTTTTAAGTAGCGCCCAAATACTTTCTAAAGATGAAATATCTTTATGGCCCGATAAAATCCCGCAGGCTAGGGTTCTCTTTAGGTATAAACCTTACTTCCTATAAGACCTGCAGTTTTGATTGCGTCTACTGCCAGCAGGGCAAGACTATTAACCTAACTATCGTTAGATCGGAATATGTCAAAATAAGCGAAATACTTGATGAATTAAGAGAATGGTTTAGCAACCATAAAGGTAATCTTTCTTCACTAGATTATATCACTCTCTCCGGTTCCGGAGAGCCTACCTTAAATATGGGGATTTCAAGCCTGATTATAGAGCTGAAGAAGCTATCTCCTGTAAAGATAGCGCTGATAACTAACTCTTCATTGCTAACAGATGCCTCATTACGCCAAGAGATACTAGGCGTTGATTTAATTGTTCCTTCATTAGACGCGGTAACCCAGGAATTATTTGTTCAAGTCGATCGCCCGTATCAGGATATCAAGATCGAAGATATTATTAATGGGCTTATATCTTTGAGAAAAGAGTTTAAGGGGAAAATTTGGGTCGAAGTAATGCTGATTAAGGGGTTAAATGACGATATCCGCCATATTCGTAAATTAAAAGAAGTTATCGATAGAATCAATCCCGATAAAATTCAGATTAATTCTCCGGTGCGCACTACTTCTGATAAGGGAGCCTTTTCCGTGGACAAAAGCAAATTGAAGAAGATTAAAGATATTTTAGGAGATAAAGCAGAAACCATCTAGTGCTTCCTATAGATTGCGCCTGTAGCTCAACTGGATAGAGCACTAGCCTTCGAAGCTGGGTGTTGCAGGTCCGACTCCTGCCAGGCGCATATTCATACCTTAAGTACTGTTCATTTTTATGTAACTGATTGCAGCAGTTGAGATTTGATTCCAGATCTTGGAGATTTCTCCTTGACAAAATAACCTTTAGTTGTAAAATATAAAGAGTTTCTTAATAAAATAAAAGGGGGTTTAGATGGCTATTTTAAAGGCGAAACGTATTTCTTTTATTCTTTTAACCTGCAT
>JBAZGV010000038.1:0-7239 GCA_041652675.1 Candidatus Omnitrophota bacterium | reverse complement strand
CATGATTAAAACGCCTGGCTTCTTCTTTAGCTAAAATAATTACCTTACGCGCCCTTTCAGTAAATCGATTAAACATGTTCGTGCTCTCCTTATTTAATAAGCTCATAGCTGATAGCTCATAGTTCATAGTAAAAATTTGCCTATGAGCTATAAACCATGAGCTAAGAACTAAACGTTTTTCATTCCGTCAACAGTTTATCCCTAATAATCTGTGCCCTCTTTACGTCACGCTCTTGAGAAGAGAGTTTTTTCCCTTCAATCTTCTGAAGATGCGCCGGCTGCGTTATAATAAAAAGTTCGTTAATCCTCCTACGGTCAATATCTTTGACCATCCCTAGATCACATCCTAACCTGACCATAGAAAGCAACCCTATTGTCTCCTGGCTGGTAATAATACGCGCGCTCTTCAGGATCCCTAAGCTGCGATTAATCCTGTCTTCCAGAAGAGGTTTATTCTTAGAGAGCAAGGTTTCCCTGGCCTGATTCTCCTGTTCAATAATCTGACGGATTAATCCGTTAATACTCTCAATAATTTCGCCTTCGCTTGGCCCCAAAGAAATCTGGTTGGAGATCTGAAAAAAATTACCCATCGCCTGTGTCCCTTCGCCATAAAGGCCGCGAGTTGTAAAACTTAACTTAGCGATAGCAGCCATTACGCGGTCAATGGCCTGCAGAGTAACTAAGGCCGGTAAATGCAGCATAACTGAACCGCGCATACCAGTCCCCGCGTTAGTAGGGCACGCGGTAAGATAGCCCCAATCCGGCATAAAAGCGAAATTCAATTCTTTGGCTATGCTATCATCCATCTTGTTAATCATATCCCAGGCCTCATGAAGATTAAACCCCGACTGCATGACTTGCATGCGGATATGATCTTCCTCATTAACCATAATAGAGACAATCTCATCGTCATCAACCACTACCGCCTTGCTATTTGTTTTCTGGGCATGATCCAAAGACATGAGATGCCTCTCTACGAGGAATTGCTTATCTATGCTATCCATTTTAGACAACTCAAAAAATGTCGTCTTTTTCAAACAATCAATCTTTAGAAAACTATCCTTGATTTTATTTAAAACATCTTCACCCTGCTTTTTATCCGCCCAATGCGGAAAGGGAATGTTCTCCAGATTACGCGCGAGCCGGATCCGGCTAGAGATAACAATTTCGGAATTTGGGCCGCTTCCTTTTAACCATTCACTTGTATGATTTAAGAGATCGTTCAATTGCATCTTATTCCTTCATTCCTTGGCATGAGAAAGTATAAATATTTTCTCATGCACTGCGAAAATCCCTAAGGCTTACTCTGTTCTTCTGACGAGATTTTCTTGATCTGATCACGTAACTTAGCTGCTTCTTCAAATGCTTCTGATTCAATGGCTTTACTTAACCGATTGCGCAAATCCTGGATATCTATCCCCTTCTTCATAACCTTGGTAACCCTAAGCGGAGATTTACCCGTATGCTGAGTTGATCCATGAATCCGCTTTAAGAGCGGGCCTAAGTATTTCTTGAAAGCATTGTAACATTCACCGCATCCGAGCCTGCCAATTTTTTTAAAATCAGCATAAGTAAGGCCGCAGCTCGGGCATTTAACCGCGCTAACCATCGCCGAAGTTTCATTTTTAGGCTTGTCAAAATCCGCCATACCGGCTAAAAGGTCTGAAAGGCCGAATTGCTGTTCCATGGCCTGGCTCTTTTTACGCGCGCACTCTTCACAGAGATGCAGCTCGCTCATCTGCTCATCTACTATCTCTGTTAAATGGACTGTAGCCGGATTTTTATTGCAAATATTGCAAAGCATATCAGTACTTAACTCCCTCTTTTTTAGTAATCTCTTTAAATTTCTTCATCAGGCTAAAGGTAACCTTACCCGGCTTACCATCCCCGATAGAACGCCCATCAACCATCACCACAGGAATAATCTCCGCGGCAGTGCCGGTTAAAAAACATTCATCGGAGATATAAACCTCATGCCGGGTAATTACATGTTCATGAACGCTTATTTTGGCTCTCTTGGCAATCTCCATTACTGAATCCCTGGTTATCCCTCTCAATGTGCCCATACACTGCGGAGGAGTATAAAGATGCTTGCCCTTGACAATAAAAATATTGTCTCCGGTGCATTCGGCTACATAGCCTAAGGAATCAAGCATAATAGCCTCATCGCATCCGCAATTCGCCGCTTCAATTTTAGCCAGAATATTATTCAGATAATTTAAAGATTTAATCTGGGGGTTCAACGCTTCAGGCAAATTCCTTACAGTAGGCACAGTAACGATCTTCAAGCCTTCTTTATAGAAATTCGGAGGATATAGGGCAATTTTATCCGCGATAATAATGACCGTAGATTTACCTTTGCATTTACGCGGATCCAAACCTAAATCTCCTTCTCCGCGCGTAACTATTAAGCGGACGTAAGCGTCATTCAGTTTATTCTCTTTTAAAGTGGCGATAACCGCTTTAATCAATTGGTCTTTAGTCAGCGGCATCACCAACATAATACTTTTAGCAGACTCAAAGAGCCTGTCAATATGCTCCTTCAGCTTAAATACAAGCCGGCTGTAGGAACGAATCCCCTCAACAACTCCGTCACCATATAAAAGCCCGTGATCGAAAACGGAAATTTTTGCGTTTTCCTTATCATAAAACTTACCGTTGATATAGATTTTCATAGCTACACCTCTCTTTTACTGTAGGGCGGGTTTAAACCCGCCCTACATACGACTGAATATTTACTTAATTTAGTAAGCCATCCTTTAGATTATATACCTTATCCGCTAACCGGACTAACTCCATATTATGCGTTACCAAAACCACAGTCATTTTATTTTTAATATTTATATCCTTGATTAAAGCGATTATCCCTTCCCCGGAATTAGAATCCAGGTTTCCCGTAGGTTCGTCGCAAAGAAGAAGATTAGGATTATTAATTAAACTGCGCGCAACTGCCACTCTCTGCTTTTCTCCTCCGGAAAGTTGAGAAGGAAAATGATCAATCCTCTGGCTTAATCCCACTTTTTCCAATAGCTCCATCGCGCTTTTCCTGACTTTATCCGCTTTTCCATTTCCTATAAGCCCCGGCAAGAGCACATTCTCCAAAACCGTAAATTCAGATAAAAGATGATAAAACTGAAAAACGAAACCTATCTTTTTATTTCTTGCCTTGGCCAATTCTTCATCGTTTAATTTATAAATATCTTCCCCCTGAAAAATAATTTCGCCGCTCGTAGGATTATCCAAACCGCCAAGTAAATGCAAAAGCGTGGACTTTCCCGCTCCCGAAGGCCCGACAATAGCCACGAACTCACCTTTCTCTATCTTTAAATTTATCCCCTTTAATACCGGAAGCGGCTTTTTACTGTCCGCGTAAACCTTATGTATATTTTTAGCTTCGATCATAGAGATCTTATTAATTACAGTAGGGGAGGTTTAAACCTCCCCTACTGTTAAAAATTTATTCATATCTTAGCGCTTCAACCGGCTTAAACTGCGCGGCTTTATTTGCCGGATACAAGGTTGAAACCAAAACGATAGCCATAGCCACCGAAATAATCAGAATAATATCCGGCCATAACTCTATTGAGACCGGTAAGCGATCAATATAATATATATCTTGAGGTAATTTCACAAACTGATATTTTTTAAGCAGCCAGCATAAGGATAACCCCCCCAAAGATCCGGACAATATACCAATAGTACCTATAATCAATCCCTGATAAGTAAATATCTTTCTTATACTTGCTGAAGGCATGCCTAACGCCTTTAATATCCCGATATCCTTGGTTTTCTCAACCACCATGACGATGAGAGTGCTAATAATATTGAACGAGGCGACAAGGATTATAAGAGCCAAAATTATAAACATCACGAATTTTTCTAATTTTAACGCCGCGAAGAAATTCTGATTGGCCTCCTCCCAGGTCTTAAGGTTATAATTAAACCCTAAAACCGCGGCCAATTCCTTTTTGACTTTCGCCGCTAAACCCGGGTTCTCCAATCTCATAGCTATCGAACTTATCTGATTGGGCAAATCAAAGATAGTTTGCGCGCTCTCTAAATTCGTAAATACTAGATTAAGATCGTAATCATACATTCCGGAACTAAAAACACCGGTAACTTTTAGAATATGTTTTTTGCCTGAAGGCGAATATAGAGTCAGCTCTGAATCTTTTCCCAAACCTAAATATATTGCCAGTTCTTTACCAATAATAATCCCGCCCGCTCTTAAATCCGAAATATTTCCGGAGATTAAATACTGGCTGATTTTAGTTACTTTAGTTTCCCGCAGAGGGTCTATCCCTTTTAAACCCACGGCAAAATACTTATTCCCTTCTTTAAGCAATACCTGTCCGTCTAAGCTTGGGCTTACTTCTTTCACAAGAGGATTAATGATAATCCTCTTGGAAAGGCTTAAGTACTCCGCATTATCAATAGCTTTAAAACCGGTCAGGGTAATATGCGAATAATTTCCGATGATCTTATCGTGCAGGTCTTTATCAAATCCGGTCATAACCGCGATAACAACAATTAGAGCCATGACCCCTATGGCTATGCCCAATACCGAAATAAGGCTGATCAAAGAAATGAATTTCTCTTTTCTTTTAGTTATAAGATAGCGCCAACTTAGAATTAACTCTGTTTTCACCCCGTTGCAAACCTCACTTGTCTTCTCCCGTTACAGAATAGTTTGCAACGGGGTTCATTTTATTCCTGTTCCGGCCGCAGCAGAGGGAATAGGATCACATCCCTGATTGAAGGTTGATCAGTAAGCAGCATCACTAACCTGTCTATGCCAATACCCAGCCCTCCTGCCGGAGGCATTCCATGCTCAAGGGCAAGGCAATAATCATCATCTACATTTTTCTCTTCTTCGGGAGTCAAATCTTTAATCTCTTCTCCAAAACGTTTTCTCTGCTCTAGAGGATCATTCAACTCCGAATAGGCATTGCCGATTTCCATACCGGCAACATATAATTCAAACCTCTCCGCGATTAAAGGATTATCTTTTCTGGATTTAGCTAAAGGGCACATAGAAGTAAAATAATCCGTAACAAAAGTAGGATTAGAACTTACCCCTTCTTCTAATACTTCCTCAATAATTTTAGCTATCTGGGTACGCGAAAGTTTATTAACTTCTTTAGCAAAACCTTTTTCCTTCAGTTTCCGAAGCATAACACCTTCATCATCCGAAGGTATAATATCAAACTTTTCTTTTACTAATTCCGCGAAAGAAACTCTCTTCCAGGGAGGAGTAAAATCTATCTCCTTGCCCTGATAACTAATCACCGTCTTTCCGGATAACCCCTGGAGCAAAGAGGCAATCAGGCTTTCACACAAATGCATCATTCCTTGAAAATCAGAATAGGCAGCATAAACTTCCAACATCGTAAATTCCGGGTTATGGCGGGTAGATACGCCCTCCTTGCGGAACGACCGGTTTATCTCATAAATCTTATCCAACCCTCCGACTAAAAGCTCTTTTAAATAAAGCTCCGGGGCAATACGCAGGAATAAATCCATGCTATATTCATTATGATAAGTCTTGAACGGCCTGCCAGCCGCGCCTCCGGCGATAGAATGCATCATCGGAGTCTCTACCTCCAGGAAACCTTTTGAATCAAGAAAAGCCCTTACTGCTTTAATAATACCCGAACGCGCGGTAAATACTTTTTTGACATCTTCGTTAGAAATTAAATCTAAATAACGTTGCCGATAACGTAGATCCACATCTTTTAAGCCATGCCATTTCTCAGGCAATGGCCTAAGAGCCTTGCTTAAAATAGCCAGCTTTTCAACCTTAATACTCGACTCTCCGGTATGTGTCTTAAAAAGCTCGCCTTCTACCTGAACAATATCGGCAATATCTAAATTCTGAAAGATAAAAAAGTTATCCTCTCCGACAATATCCGCCTTAATATAGAGCTGAATCTTGCCGGTTGAATCCCTTAAATCAAGGAAAGCCGCCTTGCCATGCGAACGTTTAGCAGTAATCCGGCCGCAGAAGCTGGCTTTCGCGCCTTCCTTAAAATCCGCAATAGTTTGGCCTATAGGAATATGCTCCGCCACTTTAGCCGGGTAAAGAGATAGGCCTTTAGCCCTAAGCGCCTCCGCTTTGGCCTTCCTTTGCTCTATTAATTCATTAAGTTCCATAATTTTACAATTATATAGGATAATTGGGCTTATGTCAAAGAAATTGAGTACCTAAATCAAAGGGGACGATTCTATTTTCTTTCGAGAAATAGAACCGTCCCCTAGCCTTTAAATAAGCTTTAACCCTTATATTCAGATAGGCGCTTAATGCGTTTGAGCATATTTGGATGCGTACTTAGAATCTCCAGCATTTTATCCCCAAACCCCAAGCGTATATTCTTATTTTGCAATCGTTCCAACTCTGACTGGTCTATGGTCCCACTCTTATCTAAATCAAGCTGGGATAATTCCCGTATCTCTTTCCTTGCTTGAGAGGGATCATTAACAAAGAATGCCTTAAGCCCTTCAGACTCCTTTAATGACTCCGGGCTCATGCGTGCCGAACCATAAACAAGCTTATAAAGGCTTGAGGCAAGCGCCGCAGGCTTATTCCCCAGAGCAACAGAACCACGGTCAGCAAAATACTCCCGGATACGTGAAGCATAGAGCACCAACAAATTAGTGATAAAATAAAACAGGAACGCGGTTAATCCGATTAAAACAGTATTGCCGTTACGGCTGTCTCTCCTGCGGCCAAAAAACAAAAACTGCCACGCGATCCTATACATTATCATCGGTATAACCGAAAGAATGGTAATAGTTAAAACATCCCGATTTTTAAGATGGGAGATCTCATGGCCTAATACCGCCCTCAATTCATCGTCGCCAAGAAGATTCAGTATGCCCTGCGTTACGCAGACCCTTCCGTCTCTTATGCTCCTGCCGAATGCAAAAGCATTAGGGATTTCAATCTGGGCTATGCCGATCTTGGGCATAGGTATATTCGCCCTGTTGCTTAGGCTCTCTACCATTTGGAATAAGCGCGGGCTATCCCCCCTCTTGATATACCTTACATGCATAGTCCATTCTACAATCTTAGGCCCAAGCATATACTGGATGAACATAATTATCAGGGACAAAATAAGGTAAAAAGAAAATCCGGTCACATGCAGAAATTGCGTTCCGAGCAGAACCAGAAGAGCATAGATAAAACCAAAGAGCACTGAAACCAAAAGCCACATTCTTAATTGCAAAGACCACATATTA
>JBAZGV010000037.1:0-7364 GCA_041652675.1 Candidatus Omnitrophota bacterium | reverse complement strand
GGGCATGGTTCCCGCAGCCGGTTCCTTATTATAAAAAATGATTTGATCTAGAAACCCGGCTGCGGGAGAGCGAGAATTTTCACGAAGCGCAGTGAGCCCCGCTGGGGCGAACAAGCGGTGCCAAGAGAAACAAATGAAGACAGCCGCGAAAAAACGAAACTAATTAAAAGTATTCTTGGTATACTTCTTTGACTCGGTTTAAAGTCTTTAAAACGATGTTTTTGGCTGGCTGGTATAAAGGCAGGGTACCGAGGGGCTTTTTTTCTAACGTCTCGCAAATCATCCCTAAACAAGTAAGGTAATTAAGGTATTTCTGGCCGGATAACCCGCTATTCTCTTTAATCAAAGAAATTATCTCTAAATTATTAATCCTGCCAAGCTTAACCGGAAGATTTAAAGCTTTCTCCAAGGTTTCAATAAAACCACCTAATAATATTGTTCTTCCTACAATAATAAAGTTATTTACCTCATAAAGTTCGACTCTCTTTTCTAAGGCCTCTTTTATTTTTAGGCATACTTCGCCAGCCGCTGTTGTAACAACTTCAGAGACTAACCTCTGTTTTATCGGTTTATAAAATTCATTCTTTTTGACCAAAATTTCCTTATCTTCTCCGATATCTTGCGGATTTCCGACAAAACCATAGGACCGCTTGATATCTTCAGCCAAATCCATAGGAATTTTTAAATTCTCCGATAGCTTACGCGTTAAATCATTGCCGCCAAAGGGAAGGACCTGTATATCCTTAAGCAAACCCTCTTTAAAAATCAACAGCTCCGTAGTATCGCTCCCTAAATCACACAATATATTAAGCCCATCTTTTAATCCCGGGCCAAAGACTGCTTTACTAGTGGCTATTCCTGAAAGAAAAAGATCCTTAATTTCATATCCTGACTGGCTGATTATCCGGGTCAAACTCTGCACTGAAGATAATTTACTGCAAACAAGATATAGATCCACCTCCAGCTTATGGCTATATAATCCCAAAGGATTCAATATATCGCTCTTAGCATCTATGGAATAATTCAAAGGAATCATATGGATTATTTCGTCTTCAAGGCTTGAGCCGAGTATCCGCGCCTGCTCATTCACCCGCTGTATATCGGCGATACTTATAACCTTGTTCCCTCTCTCAGCTAATGGGATAACCGCGCGGCTATGCTTAGTAATTATATCCTGTCCGGAGATATTTACTGAAACGAATTTAATATTCACCCCGGATTTTGCTTTTAAACCCTTTAGTATTTTGCTTACCATACCGATAAGGTTTGTGGAATCTATAATCGCCCCCTCTTTCATGCCCTTAACAGACAAAGAATCAAAGCAGATATTTATAAGCTTCTTCTTTTTAAATTCCGCCAGGACCACGGCAATCTTACTTGAACCAATATCTAACGCGCAAATATAATTATTTAGCATCCTTAAACTTTATCACCGGCTCCTTAAACCGGAAATCTATGTATTTAATATTGCCAAGGTTGCGCTTTTCCTGATTCATCAATCCGGAAATAACCGCAATCTTCTCTAATATATTACCTTGAGATATCCTAACTTCAAGTATATTTTCTCTTCCCGGCGCTTTCCATTGAGAATATAGATCTTTATTTGAATTAACCGGGATAAAAATCGTAATATCATCGGCCGTGCCGACATCAATCTTTTGAATACGGTAACCTCTCATTAAAGCCGATTTATTAAATTCCTTAATAATAGTTAAAGCCAAAACCAGCTCTTTGGCCACACACTTCTTACCCGGAGTTATTCCAAATAATTTTGTCTCTAACCCGGTAACCAAAGGCAAATTTAATTCTCCGAGATTGTAGACGCTGCCAATAAATACCCCGTATTGATCAACAACAAAATAGCGATAAAGCTTTACTATTGCTATTGGCTTACGCCTTATAAATTGCACAAATAGGCGGTCAGGCAACACGCGAGTTAACCTCACCTTTAAACAATCCGGGCATTTTTTGGCAATGCTTAGAGATTCTTCATTTAAATCGAGAGTAAATATATTCCTCCCTTTTAGGTATGAAAAATCGCTATTTAATTCCGCTCTATTAATAATACCCTTAACATTAAAATAATCTGAAGTAGTTAGGGCTTCCCAGACGTAACCTACAACAAAAACAACAACGACAATAATTATTGCGCTTATAATTAGCGGTTTAACCGGGAAACTATCTTTGCGTTTTTTCATATGCCAAGCTGATTAATTTTACGCATAATTCATTAAAACCTATGCCGGACTCATTTGCTGCCTTAGGCAAAAGGCTGGTTGCGGTAAATCCGGGTATTGTATTCACCTCAAGTATAAAAGGCTTATTCTGAGCATCCAAAATAATATCCACCCTGGAACAACCAAAACACCCTAAAAGCTTGTGCGCCAATAACGCTTTTTGCTTCACTTTGGCTGCGATTTTATTTGGAAGCTTGGCAGGAACAACATAATCCGTTAACCCTTTTTTATACTTAGCTTGATAATCAAAGAAAAGATGCTTGGGGAATATTTCCACTACCGGAAGAGCCTTATCATCTAGAATTCCTACAGTCAATTCTCTCCCCCTGATATATTCCTCAATAATTATCCTCTGATCAAATTTAAAAGCCAACCTTATCGCTTTGGAGATGTTCTTTTTGCTATCTACGACAGAAAGCCCGATACTTGAACCATGGCTAGAAGGTTTAACCACTAACGGAAAATTAAACGCGCGGAGATTATTAACCTTAAAAGAATTTCTTTTGCCTACTTGAGAACGCGGGACATCTAAGCCATGCTTCTTAAAGATATTACGCGATGCAACCTTATCCATGGCCAACCTGCTCGCGCGAACTCCTGAACCAGTATAAGGTATCTTAAGTTTACTCAAAATATTTTGTATCCCGCCGTCTTCGCCAAAAGAACCATGCAGAGCAATAAAAGCACAATCTATATTCTTAGGCTTAAGCAGGCGTATATTATCTTTAATGCTGTCATTCTTAATAATTACCGGGATAGCATTAACCCCTGATTCCCTTAAAGCATTTAATACCGCGTGCCCTGACTTAAGCGAGATTTTCTTCTCACTCGACGGCCCGGCCATTAAAACACCCACTCTGCCAAAATCTTTTTTCATTCCCATATTTTTATTTCCGGCTCCAAATTGACTCTAAACCTATTCCTCACTCTCGCCTTGATCAAACGCATGAGCCTTAAGGCATCTTCAGACTTAGCATTTCCTTTATTCAGGATAAAATTCGCGTGTTTATCAGAAACAAACGCGCTTCCTATGCCCTTGCCTTTTAACCCGCAAAGATCTATCAACCTACCCGCGGATAAAGATTGAGGATTTTTAAAGATACACCCGGCATTGGGAAAAGTCAAGTCCTGCGTATTTTTCCTCTTTAAAATATATTCCTTAACATTACGAACAATCGCCTCTCTGCTGCTCTTTTTAAGCTTTAACACCGCGCTTAATATAATATAATTTCCCAGATTTGTTTTACGATAAGCGAACTTTATCTCTTTGCCTTTAATTATCTTTATATTCCCCGCGTAATCCAGCACTTCTACTTCCCTGACTAAATCCCCGATAGACTTTCCCCAACACCCTGCATTCATCGCCAATGCCCCGCCTAAAGTCCCGGGTATCCCCGCTAAAAACTCAAATCCGCTCAAAGATTTACTTTTCGCGAATTGGATGAGCTTAGAGAGCATTACCCCGCTGCCGGCTTCGATACAATTTCCCTTTAATGATATATTGTTAAAATAAACGGAGTTTAATTTTATTACCAACCCCCTGACTCCTTCATCGCTTATTAATAAGTTACTCCCCGCGCCAATCACAAAAACAGGCAGATTATTTTCCTTAGCCCTTCCAACAACCAAACTCAATTCCTTAGGGCCTTTGGGCTCACTGAAAAAATCAGCCCTGCCTCCGATTTTAAAGGTAGTTTTATTTTTTAACAACTGATTACGCTTAACTTTTAAACTTTTCTGCCAATTCATCGCTTATCCTTGCAATATCTCCCGCCCCAAGCGTAATAATTAAATCTCCGGGGCTGGCTAGCTTTCTAACCTTGCTTACAATCTCTTCTTTAGGAACAAAATATACCTCTTTATCAGGCGCATACTCTTTAATTTTACGGCAAAGATTAGCGCTATTAACATCTAAGATAGGCTGCTCACCCGCGGAATATATATCCGTAATAATAAGGCAATTTGCGTGATCAAAACTCCTGACAAATTCATCAAAGAGTAATTGCGTACGCGTAAAACGATGCGGCTGAAATATGGCAACAACTCTTTTTGCCTTCAGATTACTTATTGCCCTTAGTGTCGCTTTAATCTCCGTAGGATGATGCGCGTAATCATCAATAATTGTATAATCACGATCCTTAAACTTTTCTTCCAAGCGCCTGAGAGCGCCTTTATACCCTGCGAGCGCATTCTTAATAAACTTCAGGCCAATACCAAGTTCCAAACTCAAGGCAATTACCCCGAGGGCGTTGGAAATATTATGCTCACCGCCTAAAGCAAGGCTAAACCTTGCCACAAATTTTTCTTTAAAGAAACAGTCAAAATTGCTCCGCAGCCCTTCCAGCACTATATTCTTAGGATATACATCCGCTCCGGGATTTAAACCAAATGAAATAAATTTATCCTGGTATCCTTTAATTATCTCTTTAAGATTTAAGTCATCGCTGCAATAAAATACGCAGCCATTTTTACTGGTAGAATTCAGGAATTTACGAAAAGCCTCAATTTCTTGCTCAAAATTCTCATAGTAATCAAGATGCTCATGGTCAATATTAGTAATTATTGAAAACTTAGGTTTATAAAAAAGGAACGACCCATCGGATTCATCGGCTTCGGCAACAAAAAACTTACCGCTTCCTACGCAGGCATTAGTATCAATATTTTTCAGGATCCCGCCAATAGCCACGGTAGGCGAAAGCCCGGCTTCAAGCAAAAGATAAGAAACCAGTGATGTAACCGTAGTCTTACCATGGCTCCCCGATACGGTAATTACTGATTTGTCAACCATAAGTTCTGCCAGGGCCTGAGCGCGCATAATCAAAGGAATCTTTAATCTCTTAGTTTCTTCAATCTCCGGATTATCTCCTTTTATCGCCGAGGAATAAACTACCGTATCCGCGCCTTTTATATTTTCCGAATTATGGCCGAGAAAAATCTCCACGCCTAAACTTCTTAACTTTTTCGTGTTCTTACTCTCTTTTAAATCTGAACCGGTCACTTTATAATTAAAGCGTAAGAGTAACTGCGCGATACCACTCATCCCTATCCCGCCAATCCCAACCAGATGATAATGTCTTTGCATTTTAATAGAGAGATAGAGTTTCTTCCTTTAGCCTGTTCGCGGCAAAAATAACAGGAAAACTATCAAAGCTCAAAACCATATTATTTAACATATTCTTGTCTTTAATTAATAATTCTAATGACTTCAGCAATAAACCATCATCTAAATTGCCCTCTTTCATGATTACCGCGCACCCTCTTCCGCTTAATATTTTGGCGTTCTCAAGCTGATGCTCGTAAGCAAATGGATATGGGAAAATTATCGCCGGTAGCTTAAAATAAATCAGTTCGGATATAGTCGTCGCTCCAGCGCGGCTTACTGCCAGATCCGCGGCGCTATAGGCAAATTCCATAGCGCTAAAAAAATCAAATACCTTAGCCTGGATATTTATTTTTTCATACGCCTCTTTCATCTTCCCGCGCCCTTCCTTGCCCAAAAGATGTATAATTTGCAGATTAGCCCTCTCTTCTAACAATCTTGCTGCGTCGAGAAACGCGGAATTAATATGCATACTCCCCTGGCTTCCACCCATAACCAAGATGGTAAATTTTTCTTTATCTAAACTGAAAAAGTTTAAAGCTTCTTCTTTGCCGACCTTTTTCAGGCTGCTTCTGATAGGATTTCCAACCAAGGCTATTTTATTATCCGGCAGATCAAAATAACGCTTAGAATCAGGGAAGGAAACCGTAATCTTATCCACAAATTTAGCTAAAAACTTATTTGCTTTACCCGGCAGGACATTTTGCTCGTGAATAATGGTTTTAATCCTAAAGAGCCAGGCCAGCATAACCAGAAAGACAGAATCAATACTCCCAAAACCAACGACTATATCAGGTTTAAATTTAAGAAGTATTAATAAACTCTCCCATCCACCTTTCAGAAAACTTAAAAAAGCGAAGATGTTTCCACGATTTAAAATTAAACTAACCCTACCGGAGGATATGTATTTTATAGGATATTTACAGGAATCAATATCCACCTTTATGCTTCTTGAAGGCAAAATCAATAACGCGCCGCTTACGCTTTTTTCTCCTGATAAATTATCTAAAAAAGCCAAAGCCGGATAGATGTGCCCGCCGCTTGCTCCTGTAACAGCTATAATCCTCATAATGCTTTAAGGGTATTCTCCAGTGCGCGCGATATTAACTAAGATTCCGACGCTAATCATATCAAAAATAAAAGATGAACCCCCATAACTGATAAAAGGCAAGGGCAAACCTTTTGTGGGCAATACCCCGCAGGAGACCCCAATATTTATCATTGCCCTAAACGCAATCATCAAAACAAGCCCGAGGCTTAAAAAATAACCGAATTTATCAGAGGCGTTTTTAATAATCTTAATCCCCTGCTGGATAAAAATAATAAACAGCACGATCACGCCTATAGTGCCCAACAGCCCGAGTTCTTCTCCGATTATGGAAAAGATAAAATCAGTATGCGCCGCAGGAAGGTAAAATAACTTTTGCCTTGAATGCCCTAAACCAACCCCGAATATACCCCCGGAGCCCAGCGCAATCTGCGATTGTATTATCTGAAAACCGCTCCCTTTGGGGTCAAGCCAGGGGTTAATAAACGCCATAATCCTCGCTCTGCGATAAGGCACGCTAAATATTAAAAAGTAAAGTAATGGGAGGCCGCTTAAAATCAGGGATAATATATACGCGGGGCGCACACCCGAAACAAAAAGCATAATTAAAGCTACAAACCCCAAGGCTACGGTTGTCCCAAGATCAGGCTGCAACAATATTAATATAAAAAAGATACCGAAAAGGCAAATGGGAGGCAAAAATCCTTTTAAGAATGTTTTAATAAGATTACCTTTGCGGGCGATGAAATCGGAAATATAAATAATAACCGCCAGATTGGCTAATTCCGCCGGCTGAAAACTTATCATCTTAATTCTAAACCACCTTCGCGCTCCGGAGACCTCTCTTCCTACTCCCGGAATTAAAACTAAAACTAATAACAGCAGAGAAAGAAGAAGTAACGGCTGGGCAATATGCCTAAGCTTGCGATAATCAACCGCCATAAAAATAAAAGTAAAAAGAGCACCGATAAACATAAAG
>JBAZGV010000036.1:0-7365 GCA_041652675.1 Candidatus Omnitrophota bacterium | reverse complement strand
GCCGCGAAAACGAAGGCGACTTAGTTGTGGCCGCGTCTGTTGCCAAACCAGAACATATTAATTTTATGGCTAAATTTGGCCGTGGTTTAATTTGTGTCCCTATGGAAGAATCAAGGCTTGATTTGCTAGGTTTGGGGCCGATGTTGAAGGAGAGTTTTCTTTCAAACCAGAAAGATCCTTTTTCCACTGCTTGGGTTATTTCTGTTGATGCGGCTAAAGGGGTTACTACCGGGATATCGGCTCATGATCGTTCGCGCACAATTGAATTTTTAATTGATTCTAAAACAAGGCCTGAAGATTTAGTTAAGCCGGGGCATATATTCCCTTTGAGGGCGCGTCAAGGTGGTGTTTTAGTCCGCGCGGGCCATACTGAAGCAACCGTGGACCTTATGCGTTTAAGCGGGTTATATCCGGCAGGAGTTATCTGTGAGATTATGAATGATGACGGAAGCATGAGCCGGATGCCGCAGCTCTTAGAATTCTCTAAGAAGCATAATTTAAAGATTTGTTCTATCGCTAATCTTATTGAATACCGGCGTAAATCTGAGAAATTAATCGAAAAGTTAGCCGAAACCATCCTACCTACGGAATTCGGAGAATTTAAACTTATTCTTTATAAGGACCTTACGAATAATAAAGTTCATACTGCTTTAGTTATGGGGCAATTGAACGAGGATTCGGTTTTAGTGCGCGTGCATTCAGAGTGTTTGACCGGAGATGTTTTTGGTTCTTTGCGTTGTGACTGCGGAAGGCAGTTAGCCGAGGCGATGCAGATTATATCTTCTGAAGGCAGGGGGGTTGTGCTTTATATGAATCAAGAGGGCAGGGGTATAGGCCTTGTGGATAAAATTAAGGCTTATCATCTGCAGGATAACGGTATGGATACAGTTGAGGCTAATGAAGCATTGGGGCATAAACCTGATTTAAGAGATTACGGAATAGGCGCGCAGATTTTGGTAGATTTAGGGATAAAAAATATAAGATTGTTTACCAATAATCCTCGCAAGATTATCGGTTTAGAGGGTTATGGGTTGCGTGTTGTTGAGCGGGTTTCTCTGGAGATTAAGCATAACCCGGCGAATTATAGGTATCTGAAAACGAAAAAGGAGAAGTTAGGGCATAATTTAAACATAGAATAACACCCGGCCTAAATGGCACCTTGGCATAGATGCACCTTTGCCAATTGAGGCCAAGTGCGCCCCCTCTGGGGCGATTGCCAAGTGCGCCCATTCGGGGCGATAGGGCCGGTACGTATTTACAAGGAGGGTGTAAAATGTCAAAAGTAATTGAGGGTAATTTGATTGCCAAGGGGAAGAAATTTAGTATTGTTGCTTCACGTTTCAATAATCTTATGACTAAGGAATTAGTTTCAGGCTGCGTGGATACTTTAGTCAGGCATGGAGCTCTTGATCAGGATATTGCTATAGCTTGGGTTCCGGGTGCTTTTGAGATTCCTACTGTTGCCCAGAAGTTGGCCAAGACTAAAACATACGACGCGGTAATTTGTTTAGGTACGGTTATCCGCGGAGCAACTCCGCATTTTGATTATATCGCTTCCGAAGTCTCCAAAGGTATCGCTAAGGTTTCTTCTGATACGGGGATACCGGTAATATTCGGGGTAATTACCGCCGATACAATTGAACAGGCGATAGAGCGTTCAGGAGCTAAAGATGGCAATAAGGGCAGCGATGCCGCTCTTTCAGCGATCGAGATGGCAAATATTTTAGAGAAGATAAAATAATGCGCAAACGTACAGTCTCCCGCGAATTCGCCCTGCAGATTCTTTATCAGGTGGATATTACTCATGATGCCCCTGATGTTGCTTTGGAAAACTTTTGGTCTGCGCGCAGCCAGGAAACGATTGAAGACAAATTGAAGGAGTTTACTTCTAAGCTTGTCAAAGGCGTTGTTTCCAATATGGACGAGATTGATAAAAAAATATCCGAATATGCCGCTAATTGGCATCTCAAGCGAATGGCTGTGGTAGACAGAAATATTATGCGTATGGGCTGTTTTGAGATTCTTTACTGCGATGATATTCCGTCAAAAGTATCAATTAATGAGGCAGTCGACCTTGCCAAGAAGTTCTCGGGTTCAGAGGCAGGAAAATTTGTTAACGCGATTCTGGATAAGGTAAAGATAGAGAAAGAAAAGTGAACTTCCGCACCTTCTGTATATTTGGCTAGCAGAAAGGCGCTGGGATTAAAATTAATGAATAAAAAAGAAGGTGCGGGGGTGAAGTTTGCGGACCTACACCTACACACTGCTTCATCCGACGGAACATATACTCCCGTTGAACTAACATCAAAGGCATTAGATGCGGGTTTATCCTGTATTGCTGTAACTGACCATGATACCGTAGAAGCCTTAGAAGAGACGATTGCCATAGGCAATGAACGCGGGCTTGAGGTTTTACCCGGTATAGAGCTTAGCGCTGAATATGAATCTCAAGAAGTGCATGTTCTAGGTTATCTCGTAGATTATAAATCTCCGCCATTCTTAAAACAACTGAAAATTTTAAAAGAAAACCGCATTAAACGCGTACATAAAATAGTTGAAAAATTAAACTTGCTTGGCATAGGTTTAAACGCGCAGGATGTATTTAATATTTCCGGAGACGCAACTCCCGGGAGGCTGCATATTGCCCGGGCTCTGGTTAAATCTGGTTTTGTGAAATCAATATTTGAAGTTTTTAATAAATACATCGGGGATAAAGGCCCGGCTTATAGTTTAGGTTTTCGTTTTAGCCCTCGTGAGGCGATAAAATTTATCCGGGATGCGGGAGGGGTGCCGGTTTTAGCGCATCCTTACATACTTCATAATGATGAGTTGATCCTGGAATTTATAAGGTTAGGGCTTATGGGCATAGAAGTCTATTATCCGGAACATTCTCAAGGGGAAGTAAATTTTTATTTGAACCTAGCTAAGGAACATAATCTGTTAGTTACCGGGGGTTCGGATTGCCATGGTAAGGCTAAACCCGAAGTGCGCATTGGTTCACTAAAGATACCCTATGAGTTAGTAGAAAAATTAAAAGCAGCCTGCCTGTCGGCAGGCAGGTGAAGGAAGGTTTAAAGTGAAGAAATCCCACGAATATTATATGAATCTGGCAATGAAGCTTGCTTTAAAGGCTAAGGGGAAGACTTATCCTAATCCTATGGTCGGCGCTTTAGTTGTTAAGGGCGACAGGATTATAGGGAGAGGTTTT
Source organism: Candidatus Omnitrophota bacterium (assembly GCA_041652675.1). Classification (GTDB taxonomy): domain Bacteria; phylum Omnitrophota; class Gorgyraeia; order Gygaellales; family Profunditerraquicolaceae; genus Sherwoodlollariibacterium. Next base: position 4,157 of record JBAZGV010000036.1, on the reverse strand, counting down.
CACGCCGAAGCCGGATTGCCACACGCGGAGATTATCGCCTTAGATGAAGCTGGTAAGAATTCCAAGGGAGCAACTCTTTATGTAACCTTGGAACCTTGTGTGCATTTTGGCAGGACCCCGCCCTGCGTGGACAGGATTATTAGTAGCCGGGTTAAGGAAATTATTGTAGGCATGATTGACCCTAATCCAATAAATAACGGTAAAGGTATCGCCATACTAAAACAACACGGAATTAAGGTTAGTGTAGGTGTTTTAGAGGATAAATTAAAGCGTATGAATGAAGTTTTTATAAAGTATATCTCTAAAAGAATGCCCTTAGTCACGGTAAAAGTAGCGGAATCATTAGATGGCCGTATTGCCACGAGAACTGGGGATTCAAAGTGGATTACTTCGGATAAGTCACGTGGTTTCGCGCATCGCACTCGGCAGGATTTTGACGCGATTATGGTTGGCGTAAATACGGTATTAAGGGATAATCCTAAATTAGACGCGTGGTTTACTAAAAAACAGCCGATTAAGATAATTGTAGACAGCCAACTAAGCACGCCCCAGAGTGCGAATGTTTTTACTCATGGCGCATCAGTAATAATTGTAACATTGCCTACTAAGCCTGGGCAAGAGACGGAGAATAGGAAAATTTTAGTGGATAAAGCTAAAATCTTAGAGGTTAAGGAAAAAGGCGGGCAGATTAATTTAAAAGATATGTTTAAAAAGTTATTTCAGATGGGTATAAGAAGTGTATTGGTTGAAGGCGGCGGCACATTAAACGGATCTTTATTTGACGAAGGGCTTGTGGATAAGGTGATGTTTTTTATAAGCCCTAGGATTATCGGCGGGAAAGAGGCGATTGGTTCAGTAATGGGGCAGGGGATAGCGCGCGTTGAGCGTTCTGTGAGAATAAAAGATTTAAGAATAAGGCGATTCGGCGAAGATATTTTAGTTGAAGGCTATGTAAAATAATATGTTTACTGGAATAATTGAAGAATTAGGAATAGTTAAGAGAATATCGCGCTCCGGTAGCCTCATCTTACTTGAAATTTATGCTCTTAAGGTTTCCGAGGGAGTAAAGATAGGGGAGAGCATAGCTGTAAATGGAGTTTGTCTTACGGTAGTTAAAGCCGGAAATAATTTAATTAGTTTTGAGGTAATGGCCGAAACATTTAAAATAACTAACTTAGGCGGTTTAAGAATAAATGAAAAGATTAATCTTGAAAGGAGCTTAAAAGCAGGGGATAGGGTATCCGGGCATTTTGTCCTTGGCCATATCGATTGTTTAGGGATTATTCGTAAGAAAGGCATAGTTTCAGGAAACATGGCTTTTGAGATAGCCGTACCGATAAAGTTTATTAAATACTGCTTGCCTAAAGGGTCAGTTGCTGTTGATGGAATCAGCCTGACTATCCAAAAGAAAAAAGCTAATCTTTTTAGTGTTTACATCATTCCGCATACCCTTAAAAATACCACCTTAGATTTTAAGGGCTCATCTCATAAAGTCAATGTTGAATTTGATCTGCTCGCCAAAAGAGCTGTATCGTAAGTTATTGTTAACCTCTAGTTATTGCCAACCGTAATAATTTCTGGTATACTAAAAATCATAGGTTTGCATAGGGGCGTGCCCCGTTGCAAACCTGAAGTTTTAAAAAATATAGTTTGCAACGGGGCGTGGCTCAGCTTGGTAGAGCGCTTGCTTCGGGAGCAAGAGGCCGACAGTTCGAATCTGTCCGCCCCGACTTAAATGAGGCCCAAACTTATGGAGCGATAGCGAACATAAGTTTGATGGCCGAATTTAATCCCCTCATCTGCGAATGGTAGTTTTGGCGTAAGCCAAAATACCATGAGCGGTTAAATGACGGGAAAATAGCCATGAAAAAACTCGCGCATATTTATTATTCCGGCAGGGTGCAGGGAGTGGGATTTAGGTTTACTGCCCAACGTATTGCCGAAGAGCTTGGGCTTTGCGGTTGGGTTAGGAATATTGATAACGGTAAAGTTGAAATATCCGCCGAAGGGGATGAGAGCGTATTAAATAATTTTCTCGCGCAGATTGATAGCGCCTTTAGCCGTTATATCCAGGATGAACAAGTTAACTGGGAGCCTGCCGCAGGCGGGTACCGTGATTTTAGCATAAAGTTCCAATAACAGTAATGCAAGATATTAAGAAAATCATAGAATCCCTAAGGGAAGAGATTCGTCAGCACGACTACTTATATTATATTTTAAGCCAGCCTAAAGTTTCCGATAAAGAATACGATTTACTGCTTTCTGAACTGAAGAAATTAGAGGATGAATTCCCTAAGTTTAAATCGGATGATTCTCCTACTGTGCGCGTATCAGGTGGAATATTAGAAGGTTTTAATACGGTTAAGCATAAGGAGAAGATGCTCTCTCTTGAGAATACCTATTCTTTTGAAGAGCTAAGGGAGTGGGACGCGCGGGTACTCAAGGGCTTAGGCAAGGATAAAACAATAGAATATGTTGTTGAATTGAAGATTGACGGAGTGAGCGCAAATTTGAATTACCAGCAAGGTAAATTTATTATTGGTTCGACCAGGGGAGACGGCGAGAGGGGCGAAGATGTTACGCAGAATTTGAAAGCAATCAGGGCGATACCTCTAAAGTTATTGGGAAAAAAGATCCCCGAGCTTATTGAAATACGCGGTGAAGTTTATATGGATAGGGTTGATTTTGTTAAATTGAACAAGGAGAGAGAGGATGAGGGGGAAGTTTCATTCGCTAATCCTCGTAATGCCGCAAGCGGCTCTTTGAAACTTCTTGATTCCGGGCTTACTTATAAACGCAGGCTCAATTTTTTCGCGCATTCATTAGGCGAGTTAAAGGGGCTTGAGATTAAAACTCACTGGGGTTTCTTAAGTTTATTAAAAGAGTGGGGAGTACGCGGAAATATGCATTCTAAGCTTTGCTCTAATTTAAGCGAAGTAATTGATTATTGTAATTTGTGGGATAAGAAACGCGAGAAATTAACTTATGATATTGACGGAATAGTGGTAAAGGTTAATGATATCGCGCAAGAGGTAAGTTTAGGGGCTACTTTAAAGAGCCCGCGTTGGGCGGTAGCTTATAAATTTCCCGCCCGCCAGGCAACTACTGAAGTTTTAAAGATAAATGTTAATGTTGGCAGAACCGGGGTGATAACTCCGATTGCTGAACTTGCGCCTGTAGAATGCGCGGGAGTAATTATCAGCCACGCGACCTTGCATAATTTTGATGAAATAAAGCGTTTGAATATAAAGGTAGGCGACCGCGTGCTAATTGAACGCGCGGGTGAGGTTATTCCGAAAGTAATTAAGGTAGTGGATGCCCGGGGCAAGGAAGAATTTAAGATTCCCAAGAATTGTCCGGCGTGCCAAGGCCGCGTGGTTAAAGAGAAGGAAGAAGATGTCGCCTATCGCTGCATTAATCCTTTTTGTTCCGCGCAGCTCGAGCGAGGAATATTCCATTTTGCATCACGCGCGGCTATGGATATTGAGGGTTTAGGTGAATCGGCTATAGGGCAATTGGTCAAGCTGGGATTAGTAAAGAACTTCGCGGATATTTATAAATTAAAACAAGCGGATCTGGAGAAGTTAGATTTATTTAAAGAGAGAAAGATTGATAATCTGCTTGGGGCAATTCAAAAAAGCAAGGCCCAACCTTTATCCCGGCTTATTTATGCTTTAGGTATCCGCCACGCCGGAGAGAAGGCTTCTTTTGTCCTGGCTAAAAAGTTTAAATCCATGGATAATTTATTAAAGGCTAAAAAAGAAGAGTTGGAGAATATATATGAGGTGGGCCCGGTTATCGCTGATTCAGTGGTAGATTATTTTTCCCAAAATCAGACTAAGGGAATGATCAGGGGTTTAAAAGAGGCGGGATTAAATTTTAATCAAGAATCAGCGCCGCTTAAGGATACGGTTTTGGCCGGTAAGTCAGTAGTTTTTACCGGAGAGCTGAAAGATTACAGCCGTTTTCAAGCCGAGGAATTAGTGCGTAACCTCGGAGGAAATTCGCCTTCGTCGGTCAGCAAAAATACGGATTTTCTGGTGGCAGGAGATAATCCCGGGTCTAAATTTGAAAAAGCGAAAAAGTTAAAGGTAAAGATTATTGACGAAAAAGAATTTTCCCGCTTAATAAATACTAAATAGCGGCGGGATCCCGCC
>JBAZGV010000035.1:0-7419 GCA_041652675.1 Candidatus Omnitrophota bacterium | reverse complement strand
AGAAAGTAGGTGCAAGGTGAAGGTAAAAGCATCAGTTAAGAGAATTTGCGATAAATGCAAGATTGTCAGAAGAGAAGGGGTAATCAGAGTGATCTGCTCTAACCCTAAACACAAACAGAGACAGGGATAATTAAGATAGTATTAATAGTTTAGAGCAAAGGGGGATTTAATGCCAAGGATTCTGGGCGTAGATATACCTAAGGAAAAGAAAATTGAGATATCTCTTACATATTTATATGGTATCGGCAGGGTAACGTCTAATCAGCTTCTTAAGGAGATTAACATTGATCCTAATAAACGCGCAAAGGATTTAAATGAAGAAGAAGTAGCGCGTATAACTAATGCTTTGCAAAAAAGTACGATGAAAATCGAAGGTGATTTGCGCCGGGATATCGCGCAGAATATTAAAAGGCTTATGGATATTGGTTCTTGGAGAGGGTCGAGGCATAAGAAGGGGCTCCCGGTAAGAGGGCAGCGCACAAGGACGAACGCTAGGACCAGAAAAGGCCCGAGTAGAGGTAAAGGTAACTCATCAGTAGTTAAAAGAATAGAATCTGGAAAACCAGCTGCAAAACCGGCTAAGTAAATAAATACGAGGAGATATAATGGCGACAAAAGAAAAAACGAAAAAGAAGAAGATAGCCAAAGGGATTACCTCTGGTATCGCCCATATTCAGGCAAGTTTTAATAATACTATAATCACTATTACTGATAAGCAGGGAGGTGTTCTAGTTTGGTCCGCTCCCGGTATTGTCGGTTATAGTGGCTCTAAGAAATCTACTCCTTTTGCCGCTCAGGTAGCTGCGTCTGACGCTGCTAGAAAAGCGAAAGATATAGGCCTTAAGGAAGTTGAAGTGCGGGTTAAGGGCCCGGGTTTCGGAAGAGAATCCGCTATTAGGGCGCTTCAAGCCGCGGGGCTTATTATAACTTTGATTAAGGACGTGACTCCTATACCGCATAATGGATGTCGCCCCAAGAAGAAAAGGAGAGTGTAATTTATGGCACGTTATACTGATGCAGTCTGCAGGTTGTGCCGAAGGCAGGGAGAAAAAATGTTTCTTAAGGGCACAAAGTGCAACACGGAGAAATGCCCGGCGAACAAAAGGCCTTATGCTCCGGGCCAGCATGGAGAGGGTAAGGGTAAGAGGCAGAAAGTCTCTAATTATGGTTTACAGCTAAAAGAAAAACAGAAGGTCAAAAGAATTTATGGAGTGCTTGAAAGACAGTTTCGTAGATATTTTGAGACAGCTTCAAAATCTAAAGGGGTTACCGGTAAGGTGCTTTTGCAATTACTGGAAAGAAGGCTGGATAACGTAGTTTTTCGAATGGGTTTAGGTATATCCAGATCCCAAGCCCGCCAGATTGTCAGGCATAATTTTATTCTTGTTAATTCGGTAAGAGTAAACATCCCGTCTTATCTGGTGGAAAAAGATGATTTAATCCAGGTTAAAGCTAAAGATCAGGCGCTGAATAAAATAAAGGATAATTTAGAGCTTTCTAAGGATAGAACAGTGCCAAGCTGGCTCGAATTCAAAAGCGCTGATTTTAATGCTAAAGTTTTAAGGCTTCCGGATAAAGATGATATTCAGCAGCCGATTCATGAACAGTTGATCGTCGAATTATATTCTAAGTAAGTGACGCATCAGAAGTATAAATAACAAGAGTTACAATTTTCGTATATGAAATATACGTAAATTGTCCGCTCATTTAAGGAGGAAATAGATGGGTATAAAATGGAGAGATTTTCAATTACCAAAGAGACTTGAATGTGAAGAATCTACCTACACAAATACTTATGGTAAATTCTCCGCTGCGCCTTTTGAAAGGGGTTACGGTGTCACTTTAGGAAACTCATTAAGAAGGGTATTGCTTTCTTCTATCGAAGGAAGCGCTGTAACTAGCGTAAAAATTGCTGGGGCTTCACATGAGTTTTCAGCTATTCCAGGAGTCTTGGAAGATGTTCCGGAATTGATCCTGAACATAAAAAACATTGTTTTAAATTCTCACTCAAAAATACCTAAGATAATAACAATCAAGGGTAAAGCTAAAGGCGAAATCAAGGCCGGCGATATTGAGACTGACGAGACGATAGAGATAATTAATCCGGATCTTTATATAGCTACGCTCACCAAAGATATCAAGCTGAATATTGAGATGGAGGTTTCCCGCGGGCGCGGCTATCTAGTTGCTGAATTAAATAAAAAAGAAGATAAGGTCATAGGTGTAATTCCGGTTGATGCGGTATTTACTCCTATCAAGAAGATCAATTACTTTGTAGAAAATACTCGGGTGGGCCAAAGGACAGATTATGATAAGTTGATCCTGGAGATTTTCACCAATGGCGCGATTAGCCCGAAGGACGCGCTTTTATATGCTTCTAATATTCTGCAAAGGCACTTGGATATATTCGTCAATTTTGGCCAGCTCCCCGATGATATAGCAGAGGATGAGCCAGAGATGTCCAAAGAAGAAGCAGTCCTTTATGAAAAATTAAGGCTTCCTATTTTGGAGCTTGAATTATCAGTGCGCAGTTCGAATTGCTTAAGGGATGCGGGGATTAAAATTATCGCTGACCTGGTTAAGAAGAATGAAGATGAGATGCTTAGTTTTAAGAATTTCGGTAAAAAATCGCTTACTGAGATTAAAGAACTGCTTATGGGCATGGGTTTAACCTTAGGTATGCAGATAGACCCTAAAAAAATAAAGAAGGCTTAAAATATGAGACACGGTAAGAAAAGATTACAATTGAGTCGTTTTACCAGTTGGCACAAGGCTACTTTAAAAAGCTTAGTTAGAAATATGATTATCCACCAGAGTATCAAGACTTCGCTATCAAGGGCTAAATTAGCTAAGCCTCTGGTTGAGAAACTTATCTCTTTGGCTAAAAAAAATACTCTAAGCGCAAAACGCCAAGCTTTCAAGGTGCTAGGCGATCACAAGCTTGTTTCATTGTTATTTAAAGATATCGGGCCTTTATCCGCTGGAAGGAATAGCGGGTATACCCGAATCATAAGCTTGGTTAAACGCAGGGGCGATAATGCTCAGATAGTGATTTTCGAGCTTACCGATAAAAAGGTTAAAGAGATTAAGAAAACAAAGAAGGCTAAAGACACTAATCTTAAGCCTAAGGAAGAAAATTCTTTGGATGCTCACGAGGATGCGAGCGTAGAGAAGAAGGTTAAAGAGCCAACAACCTTAGTCAAAGATAGGCAAGAAATAGCCAGGAAGCCTAATAAGAAGTTTTTAGGCGGGATAAGAAGTATTTTTAAAAAACAAAGAGATTCGTTATAAGGATGGAGAAAATCAGGATATTTTATGCGCATAGATACGCGGTTAGCTCAGCGTTTAAAGAAAGTCAAGCCCTCCTCGACTCTTGCGATAACTTCTAAGGCTAAAAAGTTAAAGTCCGAAGGCTTTGATATTGTGAGTTTGGCTGCAGGAGAGCCTGATTTTGATACACCTGATTTTGTAAAAGAGGCTGGTATAGAAGCAATAAGGTCAGGTTTTACCAAATATACTCCTACCTCCGGCATACCGGAACTAAAGAAGCTCATATCCGAAAAATTAAAAAAAGATAACGCTCTTGAATATGAGCCTAATCAAATCGTTGTCTCTTGCGGCGCGAAGCATAGTATTTATAATGCTTTAACTGTTTTAGTTGATCCTGATGATGAAGTATTAATACCTTCTCCATATTGGGTAAGTTATCCTGAAATGGTTAACTTATGCCTTGGCAACTCGCGTTTTATTAAAACCTCACCAGAAAATAATTTTAAAATTACCCCCGCTCAACTCAAAGAGCAGATAAACTCAAAGACTAAGGTGCTTATTTTGAATAGCCCCTCTAATCCTACAGGCTGCGTTTACAGGGAAGAGGAGTTAAGAAAGATAGCGGAAATATGCGTTGAGAATAAGATTTTTGTTATCAGTGATGAGATTTACGAAAAGTTAATCTACGGCGGGATAAAGCATGTTTCCATCGCCGGATTCAATAAAGATATATATGATTTAACCGTAACCATTAACGGGATGTCCAAGAGTTATTCTATGACTGGTTGGCGTATTGGATACCTTGCTGCCGCAACTGATATTTCGGAAGCAGTTTCAAGGCTACAAGATCACTCTACCTCTAATCCTAATTCTATTGCCCAGAAAGCCGCTTTAGCCGCATTAAGCTATAGCGGTGATTTTTTTAGCGGGATAGTTAAAGAGTTTCAAAATAGAAGAGATTACTGTATGGAACGGCTAAGGAAGATGCCGAAAATTTTGCCCGTTTTTCCCGAAGGGTCATTCTATATATTCTTTGATATAAGCAAGACTGGTTTGAAATCTTTGGATTTTGCCAATCGCTTACTTGAAGAAAAGTATGTAAGCCTTATTCCGGGTGAAGGTTTTGGCATGGATAATTACGCGCGTATGAGTTTCGCCACAAGTATGGAGCAGCTTAAGAAGGGTTTAGACAGGTTAGCTGATTTTTTGGAGAATACAATAAAGTAATAGGGAATTTTTTATGGGAAAGACAATTGCTGAAAAGATACTGAGTGCTCATTCCGATTCTGATCTTTCTGCCGGAGATTTTGCGGTATGTAAAGTTGATTTTGCCTTTGGCCAGGATGGTACCAGCTCAATTATTATCGATAGGGTTAAAGAATTGGGCTTAAAGGAGCTTAAGGCAAGATTTTGTATGGTTATTGATCATAGCGCGCCATCTCCGAGTGAAGGCGTATCGCGAGTGCATAAAAAGATGCGTAGTTTCGCTCAAGAGTTTAGAACTCCTCTTTTTGATATCGGTTGCGGTGTTTGCCATCAGGTTATTCCCGAGTCCGGTAAAATACTACCGGGAAATTTAGTCCTAGGGGCAGATTCGCACACCTGTACTTATGGTGCTTTAGGCGCTTTTTCTACCGGAGTAGGTTCAACAGATTTAGCTATTGCTTTAGCTACGGGTAAGAATTGGTTTAAAGTGCCAGAGACTTTGAAGATAGTAGTCAGGGGTAAGGTTCCTAAGGGTGTATACCCGAAAGATATAGCCCTCTATATTATAACTGCAATAAAATCCGACGGAGCAACTTATAAAGCTCTGGAGTTTTTCGGCCCGGCCATAGATAGTATGGATATGGATGGCCGTTTTACTATCAGTAATATGGTGGTGGAGATGGGGGCAAAAGCAGGCTTTATGCCTACGGATAAGAATACTATAAGTTGGCTTGTTTCTCACGGAGTCAGCAATTCCAAGATTGAAACTATTTTTGCGGATAAAGATGCTAAATATGAAGATATTTTGGAATTCGATATATCAAAGCTTGAGCCGCAAGTATCATTGCCTCATAGTGTAGACAGCGCAAAGCCCGTATCGGGAATAGATAATACAATAATAAACGAGGCTTTTCTGGGGACATGCACAAATGGAAGATTGCAAGATTTAAAAATTGCTGCTAAAATATTAAAAAATAGGAGGGTTGCTCCGGGAGTACGGCTTATTATAGCCCCAAGTTCTCGCCCTGTTTTTTTGGAGGCATTAAAATTAGGCTTGGTAGAAATATTTATTAAAGCTGGGGCAGTTATCATCGCTCCGGGTTGCGGACCATGTGTTGGCACGCATAATGGCATACCCGCGGATAGAGAGGTAGTCATATCCAGCGCCAACAGGAATTTTAAGGGAAGAATGGGAAATCCCAATGCTTTTATTTATTTAGCTTCACCTGCGACTGTGGCTGCTTCAGCAATTAAGGGTTATATTGCTGATCCGAGGGAATTCTTATAATAAACATCACCCGGCCTTCCTTGATCTCACTTATGTTCGATCAAGGATTTCGCTAGAGTAAAGCGTAAGGTGCTCAATATCTGAGAGGCCGGGGTGCACTTCTGTGCAACACCCCGCGCTTAAAGGAATTACGCGGGGGCGCCCTTTCTGGGCAAGGAGGATTGAATATGGAGATTCGTGAGTTACTTATTGAGTGTATTGATAAAGGGGCTTCAGATCTGCATTTTACCGAAAATGAGCCTCCGATTTTGCGTATTGATGGTAAATTATTTCGAACAGCGGCTCCAGCATTAAATAAACTAGATTTAAAGAAGATGATTTATGCTGTTCTCACCAGCCAGCAAAAGGTGATGTTTGAGAAAGATTTAGAGTTAGATTTTTCTTTTGCTCTCCCCGGTTTAGATAGGTTTCGCGTGAATATACACCTGCAAAAAGGTTCGGTGGAAGCAGCTTTCAGGCGCGTTCCTCTAGAGATACCTACAATTGAAGGATTGGGCCTTCCGCCAATTATAAGTGAACTCGCGCGTAGGCCTAACGGGTTAGTATTAATAACCGGCCCTACTGGGATGGGTAAGACTACTACTTTAGCAACGATGGTTAATTTAATTAACAATGAAAGGGAGTGTTTAATTCTTTGCATTGAGGATCCGATCGAGTTCATCTTTACAAACAAGAAGAGTATTATTAAGCAGAGAGAGGTTTATTCAGATACGCATTCTTTTGCCGATTCCCTAAGGCACGCTTTAAGGCAAGACCCTAATGTTATTGTTATAGGCGAGATGCGCGATTTGGAGACTATATCTACCGCTTTAACTGCCGCGGAGACCGGGCATTTGGTTTTGGCTACTCTGCATACTCCTGATGCGCCTCAAACTATAGAGAGAATTATCGACGTATTTCCTCCGTTTCAACAATCGCAGGTTAAGCTGCAGTTAGCCAATTGCCTTCAGGGGGTTGTTTCCCAGCTTTTACTTTCTCACGCATCTGGCAAGGGTAGGATTCTCGCTACTGAAGTGATGATAGCTACGTCAGGAATAAGGAATTTAATACGCGAGCAAGGAGTTGAGCAGATACCTACGCTTATGCAGACAGGTTCGCAATATGGAATGCATACAATGGATAAGTCTCTTAAGGAATTGACACAAAATGGTTCAATTAGCCTTGATGTCGCGCTCTCTAAAGTTAAGAATGTGGATGAATTCAAACAATTATGAAGCTAGAAGGTAAAGCAATTAAATTAGGAGATAGTATCAATACGGATTTTATTATTTCCGGACGGTATAAGTTTGCGATTACCGATATGAAAGAGTTGGCTAAGCATATCATGGAGGATATTGATCCAAAGTTTCCGGAAAAGATAGACCCTGGTAAATCGATAATCGTAGCAGGTAGAAATTTCGGTATGGGTTCTTCGCGTGAACAAGCGCCTCTGGTGATTAAAGAAGCGGGCATAGTAGCGGTCTTAGCTAAAAGCTTTGCGCGCATATTTTATCGCAACGCGTTTAATATAGGCTTATGTTTAATTGAAACAGATACGGATAAGATTGATGATAGCGATCTTTTATGCATAGACCTAGATAAAGGCGAGGTTAAGAATATTACTAAGAACACAGATCTTGAAATTAAGCCTTTCATCAAGTTTATGCAGGAATTAT
>JBAZGV010000034.1:0-7681 GCA_041652675.1 Candidatus Omnitrophota bacterium | reverse complement strand
GGCGATCAGTTAACCATAAACAGTTTAGCAGCCGGTAGTTCTAATCGTCAAGGCTCCGGGATAATGGCCGGGGCAAGTGAGATTAAATTAGACGTGCTTGTTAATTATGATGGAGCAAATTCGCCTTTGGTTGTTGTAGGGAGTAAGACGGCTTCTTTTACTACGAGCGGTGCGGATTTAGCCGGTAATCTCGATGTCACATCAGTTACTGTTACGCCTTATGAAGGCCGTTTTCAATGGACTGCTACGGTTGTTAATAACAATACTGTGGCGTTTAATGAAGAGATATCAGTAAGTGGGCAAGAGTTTTCCGGTGGTAATTGGGATAGTTGTGGTTTTACTAAAATTCATCAAATGGCTCCGGGTGAGGCAAAGAATGTTTCTTTGACTTTTTGGCGTAACTCCGATAGTACGCAATTTAAAGTTATTCTTAAAAGCAACAACCAAATAATTAAGGAATCTACGCCAATTACGCTTGAACCGATAAACGCGAAAGTAGAGCTATCTAACGCGCAAGTATCTAAGCAGGGCGCTATTGCTTCCTGGTCAGTAGCCGTTAACAACAATGGAAATATTCTCTTGAGTAATGTACGCGTTAAGACTTACCATCGTCAAGCTAATGGTGCGTGGGCTGTTGCTAGTAATACTCAAAATATTGGATCATTGGGAATTGGCGCAAATTCATCGAAAAACGGTATTTTTACTCCAGGGGCATCGACACAATTTAAATTTGAAGTAGTAGCTTCAAGTTTTTCAGAAAATTATGGAGATATAATCGTCGGCATCAAAGAGTTAGTTTTTTAATTATGAACACAGAATTATAATCCAGATATCATCGCTACGCCTCGCAAAGGTGAATCGCGCACATTATTAGTGTCGAATGCATTTTTAAAACCTTAAATTAAAAGTAATAAATGAGCGGGTTAGTTTGTGAATAAAAAGATAAGATTTTCGTATGTTTTATTTATACTAATATTTGTTCTATCCGCCCATTTACGCAATTCTTACGCGCAAGATGATGCAAAGGCTGTACCCGGGGCATCTTCTGGCTATCGTCAGGAATTAGGGAAAACGATCGTTGTAAAAGAGGAGTATCTGCCTCTAGAATTGGATACTTATGCGCGTTATATGGGTTTAGGCGGCGCAGGCGGACAGTCGGGAAAAGTAGGGATTATTGATTCAGCGGCAGAATATAGTTATGAAGTTAAAGCCTTTGGCAAATTACCGGTTCAATTTGGCGTAGCCTCCCGGTATATTGGGATTAAGAATACCACCCGGGTTGAGCTACCTGCCTATTTAACTTCCGCAGGTTTCGGAGTGGAAGCTACATTCCCGTTTTTTAATATCGATAAAACTTATTTCAATATAGGGATTGCCCCGTCATTCTTTTCTGATAATTGGAATTTTAATTCTTTAACATTCAGCTTGTTGCAGCGGTACTTTCTGATTTATCAGCCTAATGAAAAATGGGTTTTTATTTGCGGGGCGGAATACTCTCCGCGTTTTAAGGACCCAGTTTCGCCGATTTTAGGCTTTATTTATAAGCCAAATGAACGATTAACTTTTAGTATTATTCCGGATAGCCCGGAGATCTCCTATCTATTAAATGATAAAACCTCGGTTTTTATCCAAGGTAGTTCAACAAGTAATGAGTATAGGGTAAAGAAGGATGGCCTTAAAAACGTAGTATTAAATTACGACGAAATGCATTTGGGCGCGGGCTTAAGGCGTAAGTGGAATAAGCATGTTACCGGGTCTTTTACTGCCGGGGGAGTATTTAATCGTTCTATAGAATACCGCCAGGATAGCTTAGGCAAGGTTACCATTGACAATGGTTTTTTTGTTGAATTACGTTTGGTCATGGCAATATAGTTTTCATATATGCGCATTAGAAATATTAGTTTACTAAATTTTGATGGCAGCGTAAAAAGCCAGCAGAAGCTTATTTCTCAATATAATCCGGAGGTTTTAGAATTAGAAGATCTCGGCTCGGCCGCAAGGCTTTGGATGAGCCAGCGCACAGCAACTTTAATTAAGGGGCGGATCCAAAACTCATCCTTAAATCGGGTTACTTTCTTTGGGTCAGGAGACTTTCATCATTTAAGTGCCCTGCTTATAGATCAGGTTAAAGAGCCGATATCCCTGATTGTTTTTGATTTTCATCCTGATTGGGATATATTGCCTCCGCGCTTGGGTTGTGGTTCTTGGGTTACTCAGGCATTAAGAAATAGGTACATACAGAAATGCCTGCTTATCGGGGCTTCATCTAATGATCTATCTTGGCCCGGAATACAAAGCGCGAATTTAAATTCATTGAGAGGGGATAGGTTGGAAATCTATCCTTATTCGCATAATCCGACTACGGTTTTCTTAAGGCCGGTCCCCGAGAATAGATCGCTAAGGCTTAGGGAAAGTTTATTATCAACTAAGATCTTCTGGAGTGAGTTTAAAGATAGTAATTTAGAGGATTTTTTTCTATCCAAAATTTTACGCCTGCCTACAAAGAAAGTATATGTATCCATAGATAAGGATTGTTTAAAGAGTGATTTCGCCCTGACTAACTGGGAAGAGGGTAAATTATCTTTAGGCCAACTATTAATTATGCTTAAAATTATTAAAGAGAAGTTGGATATAGTGGGGTTAGATATAACCGGGGATTATTCTAAGCCCTCAATTTCCGGAATAATTAAAGGATTAATCTCGCGCTTGGATCATCCTAAAGAGATCAAGGCAGATAAGTTCCCTCAAGATTTAATTACTTCAATCAATGAATCAACTAACCTTAAGATTCTAGATCTTTTAAGCTCTTAGTTTTGCCTATATTCGCCGTATCTTCTCGATTATCGAATCTAATTCTTTATTCTTTAGAAAAGCGCTGGTGCTTAAAGTGATATGCCTTTCGGCGAGATATCGGGCATTGGGGCATTCATCAGGGGCGTAAATATCTTTTAAGTAGGCATAATCTGTAATCGCGGATAAGTATATTCCAGATATTCCTAACCCGGAATCCTTAAAAATATTAAGTGCTTGTTTACGTTTTGAAGGCTGGTCAAAGACCAGTGTAAGGTAGGGGTAGTTGGAATAATCGCCTTCGGATTCAGCGATAATTTTTATTCCTGCAATTCCGTTTAATCTATTTAAGTAATATGTAGTTTTCTTCCTTTGCCCATGTATTTCCTTGGTTAAGCGGCAAAATTGATAATGTCCGATATTCTTCCTTGTTTCCGAGACTCTATGTAGAGGAAAATTTACGTCAAAGTATTCAATAAATGCTTTTTCGGTTTTTCCCTGCAGTTCCCAGAATATTTGCGGAAGCCTGAAAACAAACCAAAATAAAAGCGGCCGGTAGAAGATCCAGTAGCCGAACAGCTCTAATATTTTTAATCCCTCCGAAAGAGGGTTGTCTTTAACTATCTGTTTGGTGGTTTCTTTAATTAATCCAGCGAATTCAGGTTTGCTTGTGAGAGCGCCTCCTTCGTAAATGGTCAATCCTTTTCCCCGGCATAGGCTGAAAAATGCAAAATCTCCTAAAGAACCTGTTGGCTTTCCCCGGTAAATTGCCCCTAAGCTTTGGGCGCAATCTTCAATAATAAATATTCCATTCTTTTCAGCTAATTCTTTTATTGGTTCGAAATCAATTGGGATTCCCCCTAAATGCAGCGCTACAATACTCAAAATATCGCCGTTCTCTGAACAAATTTTTTTTAGTTTTTCTCTTTGAAAGTTGAAACTGTTTTTTTCGATATCACAGACTAATACTTTTAGCCCGGCTCTGATTATAGCCAAAGGCACCAGCGGGCAGATAAAAGAGGGCATAATAACCGTTTTCCTAGGGGATATATTTTTTAGGGATTCCAGGATAATATAAAATGCCGCAGTTCCGGAATAAGTAATTTGCGCGTAAGGAACTTTTAGGTATTTCGTGAAGTCATCTTCCAAATGCCCGGGTTTATTATGGTTAAAAATAGGCAGGAGTTCTTTTAGTGAAAGATGCAGTCCCGCGGTAGGTGGTATTTCTCTAAATAGGCTCATTTTATTTTGGTATAGGAAAGTATAAAAAAATCTTTTCTTCCTAACCACTGCGAAAATCGCTTAAAGTCATCGGGAAGGCGATTTTCTTGATTATTTTAATCATTCTATGCTACAATAATCGATAATTCAAGGTACTTTTTATAAATTTATGGAAAATAATATAGAATTTAAGATTTTTGATTCTGTTGATCAGATTGGCCGGCCCGGATGGGATAGGTTTTTTGGGGATATTCCGGAAGGTTATTCCTTTTATAAAACTTTGGAAGAGTCCAAGCTGGAAGAATTTAGTTTTCATTACGCCGTTCTATACCGAAATCAGCAGGCTATTCTTATCGTGCCCGTATTTATTACTGATTTCAATTTAGATATTGCCGCTGATGGTTGGATTATAAAACTTACTTCATTAATTCGTAAATTTATCCCGCGCTTTCTGATACTTAGAACTTTATTTTGTGGAGCGCCATTTGGCGAGCAGGGGATTATTGGTTTCAGCAGTGACGCGGGCGATAAGGTAGGCCTCATCCAAGAGCTGCTTGGTGGGTTATATGAATTCGCCCGCCAGAAAAGAATTAAATTCTTTCTCTTTAAGGATTTCCAGGAGGGCCAAAAAAGATTTTTAGACCGTCTATTGGAGAGAGGATTTTTTAGGCTGAACAGTTTTCCGGTAGCGATTAATGAGCTTAGTTTTAATTCTCTTGAAGATTATATAAAAAGCCTTGGGCCTTCAACTAGAAAAAACATACGCCGTAAAATAAAAAATGCTTATAGCCAAGCGAAGATAACCGTGCAAATAGTTGACTGTGTGGATAATATAATTGAGGATATTTATGCCCTTTATTTAAATACCCTTATTCAGGGTGAGGTCAAATTTGAGAGATTAACCAAGGAATTTTTTATAAGCGTGGGCAGGAATATGCAGCCAAATGCTAAGTTTTTTCTCTATTATGTTAATGGCAAACTAAGCGCTTTTAATCTTTGTTTTATTTATCAGGATTTATGTATTGATAAGTTTATCGGGTTCGATTATGATGTATCTAACCGTTATCACCTCTATACTGTGAGCTGGTGCTATAATGTGGACTGGTGCCTTAAAAACTCCATACGGTTTTATAAAACCGGGCAGACAGAATATCATGTTAAATTAAGGATGGGAAGCAGGTTAGTCCCGTTGTACGCGTATTTAAGGCATAAAAATAAAATAGTTAATGAGTTTCTTAAAATTCTGTCCTTAGTTTTAAAACCAGACAATTTTAACAATGCCGGTAATAATTAAATATGTTTAAAAAAAGGTTAACATTAAAGATAATTTTGTGCCTCGTTTTCTCCGATATTATTGAAACATTAATTCATTTATGTTTTAAAAAAGGCGCCATGTCTTCCGATTATTTTGATATAAATACTCTAGCTGATGCTCTTGCTTTTCTGGGCGGAGTTTTTTCCTCTCCTTTTATGTGGTTGGGGATTTTCTTGGTATTATTTACTTTTGTCATCTGGTCAACGGTGCTTTCTAAGATTGATTTAAGTGTTGCTGTGCCCGTAGCCAGCTTTAGCTACATATTAATACCTTTGGCATCAGCTATTTTTTTGCATGAAACTGTGAGCATGCTTAGGTGGATAGGGGTAATCTTTATTTTGACGGGAGTTCTATTTGTTTCTTTAAGCTCTAAAGAGAAAGAGGTTGTTCTATAATGAAGGAAGGCGTAGTTTTTACCTTATTCCTTATTCTTTTAACTAGTCTTTGTGATACCATAAACCAGCTTTTTTTAAAATCTGCGATAAATTCATTGCCTTCACCATCGGGCAGTATCCTGAATATAGCAAAGTTTATATTAAAGTTGATATTAATCCCGAGAGTATGGATAAGTCTGTTCTTTAGCATAACTTCGCTTTGTATCTGGCTTTTTGTCTTATCCAGGGCGGATTTAAGTTTTGCCTTTTCCGCCGACAGCATGCATTATATTTTTATTGCTATTGCCTCAAGGTCCGTGCTTAAAGAGAGGGTGGGATTTAAGCGCTGGGTAGGCATAATCTTTATCGCGATCGGCATAGCAGTAATCAGTTTTAGTTAATTAATACGAAGTTCTCCTTTTTATGATTAACCCCTCAAATTCACCGGTGCCTTCATTCATGGAATATGAATAGAATAATACAGGATAACAAATGGGTAAAAACTTAAGGATATTTATTACGGGAGCGACGGGATTTATCGGGAGATTTCTTGTGGAAGAACTTCGCGCGCGCGGGTATAGAGATATTACGGCGTTAGCGCGCCACAGATCGGATACAAGTTTTCTTAATAGTAAAGGCGTTAAAATCGTTTCCGGGGATATAGAGGATGTAGCGTTTGTTGATGGTATTTCAGGGGAATATGATGTTGTATTCCATTGCGCGGGGTTTGTAAGTAACAGAAATAAAAAAAATCTCTCCGGGGTTAATATCTGTGGGACTAAAAATATATGCCAGTGGGCTTTTAGGCGCGGTATAAAGAAATTCATTTATTTAAGTTCTGTGGCGGTTAATTCAGGCAATGCCGGAATTTCACTTACGGAGGATAAACCGTATATGGCGACTAACCGCTATGGTATTTCGAAGATCGAAGCGGAAAAAATCGCAGTAGAATTCCGTGGACAAGGGCTTCCTATGGTAATTGTGCGGCCATGTATGGTTTACGGCGAAGGCGAGCCGCATATGATGCGGTTTTTGATACGCCTTATAAAAGCAAGAGTATTTTTTATTCCAAATTACGGGAGAGTAAAATGGCATCTTGTATCTGTGCGTAATGTGGCTGTATGCCTTGTGCGCTGCATGGAGGATAGCCGCGCTTTGGGCGAGACGTTTAACATCGCAGATAAGGAAGCCCTTACTGCCCGTGAAGTATTTGAGATCTTGTCTAAGAGCATCGGGTCTCCGCTGCCTTTTTTAATGCCGTATTTTTTTACCAGGTTTCTTACGTTAATGCCTATAATAGGTAAGCATATTAAATTTTTTTGTAAAGACCGTGTTTATAGCATAGGCCGCCTTGAGAAAATTTTAGATTTTGTTCCTCCGTATCAGGCCGTGCCCGAACTTACGCGTGCCGCCGCATCTTTTCGTGCCAAAGATTAAAGCCTTGTATGGGAAGGCCTATTGCCGGAATTGGAATAGGTTTATAGTTTTTTGAATAGAGGCAATGATTATGGATTTCCATTTGAAAGGTGAATTTATCGAATTGGATAATTTGCTTAAGGCGATGAAGCTTGTTACGAGCGGAGCCGAGGCAAGGCAGTATATTTTAGTTGGCTCAATTAAAATCAATGGGCAAGTTGAAACACGCATTCGCCGGAAGCTGCGATTAGGAGATTCTGTGGAATACGGCGGAGATCAGATTATTATTGTTGCGTGAATTGGGCGAATGACTAATAATATTGGGAAATAATCGAATAATTAAAGGTGTGAAAAGATGATTTCTGTTGAGAATGTATCATTACAATTTGGGGCGCGTAAACTTTTTTCCGGGGTTAATATTGTTTTTTCCCCGGGGAATTGCTATGGGTTGATTGGCGCTAATGGCTCGGGTAAATCGACTTTTTTAAAGATACTTTCGGGCGAGATTGATTCGAGCGCTGGAGAGGTAAATATATCTCCGGGGAAACGAGTCTCTATATTGAAA
>JBAZGV010000033.1:0-7788 GCA_041652675.1 Candidatus Omnitrophota bacterium | reverse complement strand
TTTTGCTTAATTACCGGATTAAAGATAATAAGCCCAGGATAGGTCCGGTAGAGCATCAGTTCAGGCTGTTAAAATTACTGGGTATAGATTTAAGAGATAATCATTTGGAGTTGTGGCCTAGTGGAGATGACCAAGAGTATATAGAGAATTTATTGAATACGCAGTGGTTAAGCGATGACCAAAAGATTGTTGGAATAAATATGGGTGCGAGCAAGAGATGGGTAACTAAATGTTGGCCCAGGCCGCAGATGGTCAGGTTTTGCGATGAGCTTGGTTTAAGAAATATCCGCGTAGTAGTAACAGGGACCGAAGACGACCTCTTAGAAGCTAGTATGCTTATTAACGCGGTAAAGAATACCAAAGTGATTAACGCTTGCGGTAAAACAACGGTTAATCAATTAGCCTGCTTGATTAAGCGCTGTGCTGTCTATGTCTCTGCTGATTCATCTCCTTTACATATTGCCGCAGCGGTGAGGACGCCGATCATTGCTTTTTTTGGGCCGACTGACCCATTAAGGCATATGCCTCCGGCAAAGGATTATTTGATCATTCGTAAAGAGCTGCCCTGCAGCCCATGCTATAAGGCAAGATGCAAACATAGAAAGTGCATGAACATGATAACCGCGGAAGAAGCGCTCGAAGGGGTTGATAGGTTCTTAAAATGAAGATTCTTTTTCTTGTTAATCATCTTAATGTCGGTGGTATAACCAGCTATATTCTGACTCTGGCATCCGGGCTTAAGGAGAGAGGGCATAGCGTCTTTATCGCGTCCAGCGGAGGAGAGTTATTGCCTAAATTCAATGATCTGGGCATAATTTATATCCCGATACCGATTAAGACTAAGAATGAATTAAGCCTCAAAATATTATTAAGCGCCTTTAAATTAAATAAAGTAATTAAGGATAATGAAATTGAGCTATTGCATTCACAGAGCCGGACTACACAGGTACTAGGATCTTTGTTGCATGAACTTACCGGCGTAAAGCATATTTCTACCTGTCATGGTTTTTTTAAAAGGCGTCTCTCGCGTAAGATACTTCCGTGCTGGGGAGAGAGGGTGGTTGCCATAAGTGAGCAAGTCAGAGAGCACCTTACGGATGATTTTAAGGTAGGTTTAAGCAGAATAAGCTTGATAAATAATGGTATTGATGTGGATAAATTCAGGCCTGTTTCTTTCGCCCGGAAGCAGGAGACTAAACTTCGGTTAGGTTTAAAATCCGGGCCGGTGATCGGTATCTTAGCCAGGCTTTCCGATGTTAAAGGGCATAAGTATCTGATTGAGGCAATAAAGATAGTTTTGGTTTTTTCTCCGGATGCGCAGTTGCTTATCGCGGGAGAAGGCAAGAAGGAAAAAGAGCTAAAAAGATTGGCCGAGGGTTTAGGCATTGGAAAAAGTATCTTCTTTATACCTGAAGTATTAGATACAAGAGATATCCTTTCGGCGATAGACATATTCGTGATGCCTTCGTTGAAAGAAGGTTTGGGCCTTGCGCTTATGGAGGCAATGTCTTCCGGGCTCGCGGTTATTGGTTCGTCTGTAGGCGGGATTATGACTTTGATTAAAGATGGAGAGAATGGCCTATTGGTTAATCCCGGAGATTCTTCCGGTATTGCTAGGGCAATAATTGATTTAATATCTGATTCTAATAAAGCCCTGGGTTTAGGGGCCAACGCCCGCAAGTTTATCGCAGATGAATTTTCAGAAGAGAAGATGGTTTCAAAAACAGAAGGATTATACCTGGAATGCCTAAGAAAAAAATAAAAGCGTTAGTAATAATATCAGTATTTCTAGTTATTATTCTGTCTTTTATAGGTTTTGTCTCCGGACATTACGTTGTGCCGATTTTAATGTATCATTCGGTTAACTCGAAAACAGACCCTGTTATGAAGGCTCTTATAGTCAACCCTCAAACCTTTGAACGACAGATGCGTTTTTTAAGAGAACGCGGTTATAATATATTACCGCTTGAGTCTTTAGCTGGATTAATAAGGGAGGACAAGAAACTTCCTTCTAAGGCAGTGGCTGTAACCTTTGATGATGGATATAAAGATTTCTATAAGTACGCTTTTCCAGTGTTAAAGAAATATAAAATACCGGCTACGATGTTTCTTATAGTGGATGAAGTAGAGAGGCCTGACAGGTTAAGTTGGGATGAGATTAAAGAGATGCAGGCTTCAGGCCTAATTACTTTTGGCAGTCATTCTATGGGAGCGGAGCCGTTGATAAAGATAAGTTCAGAAGATGAGTTAAAGCGGCAGATTTTTTATTCCAAGGAAGTTTTAGAGGGTAAACTCGCCTGCCCGGTGAATATTTTTAGTTATCCTGAAGGTTTTTTAAATAAACATATTCGGGAATTGGTCATTCAGGCAGGGTATAAGTTGGCTGTAGCCACTAAAACGGGCAATTGTTATCCTGTTAAAGATCTTTTTGTTTTAAAGAGAGTAAGGATTTCCGAGAGCGCGGGTAACCCGTTTAATTTATGGGCAAAAGTAAGTGGATATCATTCGTTTTTTAAAGATAATAAGAAGAGGTGCAGGTGAAGGGTTTAGTTGGAAGAAGAATACTGATCTTTAACGTAAATTGGCTGGGAGATGTTTTGTTCTCCACGGCCGCGATCAGGAATATCCGGCGTAATTTTCCCCATGCTTTTATCGCCTGTATTATTCCCAGCCGTTGTTATCCGGTATTGAGAGGCAATCCTAATTTAGATGAAATTATTATATTTGACGAGAAAGACCGGCATAAAGGAATATTTGAACGGCTTAATTTTGTGCGCAGTTTAAGAGCGAAAGGCTTTGATACTGCGTTTCTTTTGCATCGCTCATTCAGCCGCGCGCTTATCTGCCGGCTCGCCGGGATACCCGAAAGGATAGGCCATTACACGAAGAAGAGGGGTTTTCTTCTTACGCAAAGAATTATGCCGCCCGCGAGGGATTCTCTTCACCGCATAGATTATTACTTAGATATTATTGAGCGCGCGGGGCTAAAAGTTGAAGATAGATATACGGAATTTTATTTCAGCGATGAAGATAGCGAATTTGTGCGGAAAATTTTGAGTAAGCATTCGGTAGGCGATAAAGATTTCTTAGTGGCGATAAACCCCGGAGGAAACTGGCTTTCAAAACGTTGGCCAAAAGAATATTGGGCAGAGCTATCGGATAAATTAATAGAAGGTTTTGGAGCCAAGCTGGTGATTACCGGCGGGCACAGCGACCAGGCTTTGGCCGGGCAGATTAAAGAGAAAATGAAATTTAAGCCCATAATTGCCTGTGGTATTTTTAATATAAAGCAGTTAGGCGCTTTGGCTAAAGTAGCAAGCCTTTTTATTACCGCTGATACCGGCCCAATGCATATTGCCAGTAGCGTGGGCGCGAAAAAGATAGTTGCTATTTTTGGCCCGACCTCGCCTGAGGTTACCGGGCCGTATCCTCTAAAGAATACGATAATTCTACAGAAGAATGTTGGCTGCGTAATTCCCTGTTATGACCTGAAATGCAGGGATAATCGCTGCATGAAGGCAATTACGCCTGACGATGTTATCCAAGCTATAAAATCTAAAGTATTATGAAGAAAAAGATTTTATTGATAACTTTAAGCAATATCGGCGATGTTATTCTTACGCTTCCGGCCATAGATTCTCTTAAGGCCGGTTTTCCTCAGAGCCATATTACGGTTTTGGCCAGCGAAAAAGTCAGGGATATATTCGCGGGTAATCCTTTTGTGGATAAGTTTATTATTTATGATAAACGCGCGAAATTAAAAGAAAAAATTAAATTATTCCTCGTTCTAATTAAAAATAATTTTGATCTGGTTGTAGATTTAAAAGATTCATTCTTAGGATTTATCCTTAGGGCTCAAAGTAAACACCTTTCTTTTGCAAAAATACCCAAAAAGATAACGCATATGAAAGAGAGGCATCTCTATTTGGCGGGGCATAAGACTAATGATGTTTTATCCAAGAGTAGCCTTTATATAGGCCATGAAGATGAGGAACATATAAGGCGTTTATTAAAAAGCCACGGAATTAGCGATAAGGATAATTTTATCGTAATATCTGCCGGAGCGCGCAGCCATACTAAAAGATGGCCCAAGGAGAAGTTCGCTGAACTGGCCTCTAAACTGAAAGAAGAATTTGGCGTTAAGGTTGTATTGGTAGGAGCTAAAGAAGACGAGGCTGTAAATAAATATATTAATGAAAACTTAAAGGGTTCCTGTTTAGACCTAAGCGCTAAGACTAATCTAAGGGAATTAGCCAGTTTATTAAAGAAGGCTTCTTTAGTGGTCAGTAACGACAGCGCCACGATGCATATGGCGAGTTATCTGGATATACCGGTAGTAGCCATATTCGGCATTACCGACGACAGCAAGTATGGCCCATGGTCCAAAAAAAGCATTGTAGTGAAAAAAGAAATTAATTGCCGGCCGTGCAAGAAGGCGCAGTGTAAGCTTGGAACTCTGGATTGCCTGCGCTTGATAAAAGTAGAAGATGTGTTAAGGGCAGCCAGAGAGGCGCTCACAGGTACGCAGAGGGAGGATTCAGGTAGCGCGATTTTAGGCAATGATAATTTTAAGCGTATCCTGATTGTGCGTACCGACAGAATCGGAGATGTGCTTTTATCCACGCCGGTGATTAAGGCAGTACGTGAGAAATATCCGCAGGCTTTTATCGCGGTAATGGTTTCTTCTTACGCCAAAGATATAGTTGAAGGGAATCCTTATTTAGATGAAGTTATTATTTATGATAAGGCAGGGAAGCATAAGAGTTGGCTACGGTCGATAAAGTTTGCGCGTAATTTAGATAAAAAGAGATTTGATCTGGCGATAATTCTACATCCGACAAACCGCGCGCACCTTTTAACTTTTCTCGCCGGGATACCTAAAAGGGTTGGTTATGACAGGAAATTGGGATTTTTGCTTACGGATAGGTTTGCTCATACTAAGGAGCGTGGGGAAAAACATGAATTGGAATATAACCTGGATTTATTAAGAGATTTAGAGATTAGAGCTGAAGATAAGAATCTTTTTATGCCGATAAAAAAAGAATCCGAAGAATGGGCTAATGATTTCTTTAAGCGGGAAGGGATAAAGGCGGATGATAAATTGCTCGCGATAAATCCTGCGGCGAGTTGTCCTTCCAAGGTTTGGCCTCCTGAACGCTTCGCGAAAGTAGCGGATAAATTAGCGCAAAAATACGGTTTTAAAATCTTGCTCGTCTCTAGCTCGAAAGATTTATTAATCGCTCAATGCGTCATTAAAAATATGCGTAGCTCGGTAATTTCTCTGGCGGGAAAGACTTCCCTATCGCAATTAGCCAGCTTATTAAAAAGATGCAGCTTCTTTATCTCTAATGACTCCGGTCCGGTGCATATTGCTTCAAGCGTAGGTACGCCGGTTATCTCAATATTCGGCAGAAAACAAAATGGCTTAAGCCCGAAGCGTTGGGGGCCGGTAGGGGCAAAAGATAAAGTATTGCATAAAGATATCGGTTGCATTGAATGCCTCGCCCATAATTGTCAAAAGCAATTCGCCTGTTTAAAAGCGATTAGCGTTGAAGATGTTGTTTCTTGCGCCGATTCGATCTTAAAAGGTTAGCTAAATCGCGGCCTAAAGGGTGTTTAAATATGTAGTTGATTTAATACTGTATTATGCTAAAATTATATCTTCCGTAGTTAATGAAATGAGAGAGGAATATCCTAGTGAAGCATCTTAAAGAGATAATCAAAAAGCTTAATAAGGCGCGGGTTTTGGTCATCGGAGATTTGATTCTTGATGAATATATTTGGGGGAAGGTTGAGCGCATTTCTCCTGAAGCGCCTGTGCCTGTAGTATGGGCGAATAAGAGGACCCATATACCCGGAGGGGCGGCTAATGTAGCGAATAATATTAGTTCCTACGGTGCTAAAGTTTGCTTAGCCGGAGTTATCGGAAGCGACAAGAATGCCAATTTACTTTTAAACTCGCTTAAAAAAGAGAATATAAGTACTAAAGGCGTAACAATAATCCCCCAGAGATGCACTACGGTTAAGACGCGTATTATCGCCGGGCATCAGCAGGTAGTCAGAGTTGATTGGGAGCACGCCGAACCTCTACCGAAAGAGGCTACGCGCGAAATATTCAAGTTTATTAAAAATAATATCAAGAGTTTTGATGCTTTAATTATTGAGGATTACGGAAAAGGCGTTGTTAATGCCCAGTTACTCGCAGGGTTAATTTTACTTGCCCAGAGCCACAAAAAAATTATTCTGGTTGACCCTAAAGAAGATCATTTTCAATATTATCGCGGGGTTACTTCAATAACTCCTAATCGCAAAGAACTGGAGAATGCGGTAAGGAATTTAAAGATTAAGGATAAGAAAAATAAATTTAAGTTTGATAATGAAAGGCTTTTTACGGACCGCGATATTGAAGCCGCGGGTAAACAGGTATTGGAGTATTTGGAGTTGGAATCTTTATTAGTCACCCTTGGAGAAGAGGGGATGAAGCTATTTGAAAAAGGCGGCAAGATTACGCATATTCCGACGGTAGCGCAGGAGGTCTTTGATGTCTCCGGAGCCGGGGATACGGTAATTGCTACATTCGCGCTAAGTTTAGCTGTCGGCGCTAGCAAATTAGAGGCGGCGCATATCGCTAATTATGCCGCCGGAGTTGTCGTCGGTAAGGTAGGGACCGCTACTACTAATCAGGTTGAATTATCAGAGAGGTTAGGTTAATTATGGATGTAATAGGAGTAATACCGGCAAGATATGCTTCTCTCCGTTTTGAAGGCAAAGTATTGGCGGATATAATGGGTAAGCCGATGCTCCAGCATGTATGGGAGAGGGCCAAACAAGTAAGATTGTTAGATGATGTAATGATCGCTTGTGATCATGAGGCTATAGCCGATATTGCCCGCGGATTTGGCGCGAAAATAGTGATGACTTCTAAGGGGCATGATTGTGGCACAGACAGAATAGCCGAAGTAGTTAATCCTTTGGATGTTAAGATTATAGTTAATATTCAGGCGGATGAGCCCTTGATCCACCCGACAATGATCGATAGCGTCGCCAGGGCGCTGCTCGATAATCCGAAAGTTTCCATGGCTACTGTTATGAAGAAGATAGAAGACCCAAGCCTTATTAATGACCCCAATGTAGTTAAGGTAGTGACGGATAAGGATAATTTCGCGTTATATTTTTCCCGTAGTGCCATTCCTTACTTGGCTGATAATTCCAGCGTAAAAGCCCCGGTTTATTTTAAACATATCGGCCTTTACAGCTATACCAAGGATTTCCTTTTTATTTATAAGAATTTACCGGTATCTAATTTAGAGATGACAGAAAAACTGGAGCAATTAAGGGTTTTAGAAGAAGGTTTTAAGATTAAGGTAGTGGAGACTAAATTTGATACTATAGGCGTTGATACTTTGGAAGATTTAGAAAAAGTTAAGGAGTATCTAGAGAAAGAAAAAATACAATGAAGCAGGTAGTTGTTAAGGGTATCAGGATTGGCGATAAAAATAAAATGGTTCTTATTGCCGGGCCATGTGTTATTGAGTCGGAGAACCTTTGCCTTAATCTTGCTAAAAGAATAAAAGAAATGACGGTTAAGTTAGATATTCCTTTTGTTTTTAAGGCTAGTTTCGATAAGGCTAACCGTATGTCTTTGGGTTCGTTTCGCGGGCCGGGAATTAAAAAAGGCCTGGATATATTAAATAAAATTAAAGATAAGGTCAGAGTGCCGGTATTAAGTGATGTGCATTGCGTAAAAGATATCCTTGAGGCAGCAAAGGTTTTAGATATTATACAAAT
>JBAZGV010000032.1:0-7793 GCA_041652675.1 Candidatus Omnitrophota bacterium | reverse complement strand
CGTTTCAAAGATACCTTTAAGTGTTCGATTCAATAAATTATGCAGGTTGTGACTCGTAATTATTCTCTCTTTAGTTACTCTCGTAGGTAATAATGGATGTGTGAGTTTATTTATGCCTCCTGTAGATAAGGAAGTTGAGGTTATGCGTGAAGTTGAGGATGTTCATCATTATCTTAATAAAGGGAAATATAATACGGCGTATATTTGTTGCCGGCTTGCTTATTTTGATATAGATATTGTCCCTGAAGCCTTAGAGAGTTTATCTGATGTGACTCCAGAAGAAAGAATCAAATTGGCCGAGGAACATATCAAAGATGATAGTCAACATAGCGGTGAAGTTCTTTCTACCCCTGAAGGTTTACTTAAGGCTATGCACGTTAGCGAGGCCGAATTATACGAAGCATATAAAAGAAATGTTAATTCCAAGAACTTCGCAACCGCTTTTTATTCTGCAAGAGGGCTTCTTATGTTCGGAGATCCGGCTGGCAAGCCGGTATTTACAAAAGGGCTGGAAAGCGATTATTTTGTATATGATTTTTGTCCAAGCGATTATTCTTTAAATAAGGCAGCAAGAAGAGAAATTTATAGATACGTAGCAATGCAATCAGCTTTCGCCTTGGCAGAGATGGGTGATTCTATCGCGGCAGATTACCTTAAAGAATTATTATTTAATGCCGGAGGGGATGCGAAAATCCGCGCTTATGCTGCTTACTCTTTAAGCGGATTTAAAGAGGAAGGGATTATTGAAGCGTTGATGCAAGTTTCCAATGATCCGGCGAAGGAAGTACGTTTAGAATCAATCAGCGGTTTGAGTAATTTTGAAGATGAAAGGCTGCCGGATTTATTTATCGCCGCATTAAGTGATGGAGACGCTCCGGTGCGCGCGGCAGCCGTATTCGGGCTCGCGAGACACACAAGCGAAGATGCGAATATAACTAATTTAATTATTGAAGTATTGAGTAAAGAGCAGGATAATAATGTAAAAATCGCTTGCCTTGATGCGTTAGGGCCTAGCGGGCAACCTAATGCAAGAGATACAGTTAAGAGATTCTTGAGAAGCGGAGATTTGCAATTAAAGCAGGCGGCGGTTGCAGCGTTAGAAGGTGATTTGGATGAGGGGAGCATACAGGCGATTGCTAGCATGTTAATTGATCAGAGAGAAGAGGCAAAGGCTATGGCTGCTCTGGCCGCGGTTTCTTTATCCAGGTATGTTGATCTTTATCCGCGGTTAAGAGAGCCGCTTGGTAAATTTTTAGCCGAGGGTGATCTGGATACTCGCGTGGGAATTTTATCCGGTTTCGCGCAATCTGATAGCGTGGTTGGTATGGAGATGGCTAAATCACTTTTGAATGACCAAAAATTTTTCATCAGGCATAGAATAATTGTTGATGAAATTAAGCAGATGTCCGGAGGTGATCTAGCGGCTTCGGATATTCCTCTGGCCCATGATTCAGATTGGCCGGTTACATTGGCAGCGTTTCAATTAATAAACCGTAAAGGATTGATGCCGGATATGATTGAGCCGGTTAAGAGATTGTCCGGGAATGACGTTAACCCCTTTGTGCGTGCCGCCGCGTTATCAACTTTAGGCAGAGTGAATACGCCTGAAGCTGACTTTATTACGACTCAAGCATTAAGAGATAGTAATTTTGTTGTGCGCCAGGGGGCAGTTGTAGGGCTCGCGGATAAGGTAGTTAGCCAGCCGAATTTTATTGAAAATATTGGGCCTTTATTGGATGATCCCGAGTGGCAGGTGCGTCAGGCAGCGGTGCAGGTGGTGGGAAAAGTTGAATTGCCCCAAGTGCCGGAGATGCTGGCGCCAAGGCTGCAGGATCCTTCGAAATTTGTGCGCCAGGCGGCAGTGGAGAGTTTAGGCGCAAGAGTGCATAATAATCCGCAGTTAGTGGATCCTTTTATTGAAAGGTTAAAAGTAGAATCTGATCCCTGGACAAGGCAATTGACAGCATGGTCTTTAAAGACTGCTCAAGTGCCGCAGGCCGAGAGCGTGAGGCCATTGATCGATCAGGTAGTTCCGCAGGCGGCTGCGGTAATTATTGTCCCGGGAGTTTATAGGATACTTCAGGGTAGAAATGATACAGGTAGGGATTTAGGCAATGATTGTACTAAAGATTGGCAGTTAAGAAGAATTTTAGAGTTGGGAGGGACAAAAGTAATAGAACAGCGTTGGACAGGTAAATATAGCGATGTTTTGCCTACAATGCCACTATTGGAGAATACAACTCTAAAGGCGTTGGGTATTGCAGGAGAGCGCGGCAGAATAATGACGATAATGTATAGTGGCGGTAATTGGGTGGGTAGGACATATGGTTCGCCAAATCTTCATCCAACAATAAAGAGGGCTTTTGATAATAATAGAATTAGCCTTATTAGTTTGGAATCTCCTTCAGGGTATAATTTTGGCCAAATAGATAGGAGTTGGAGAAATGTGTGGTCCGGATGGGATCCTATTTCTAGAATTTCGGAAGCAACTAGTCCAAATAAACATGATATAAAGATAAATTATTTTCCAGATGTAACTAGAAATGTCCTTAATTCTCATTTTGTCTTTAACGATCCTCGTTTTACCTCACTTGCTACTCATCAAGCCTTTTCTAGTTTAAGTATGCCACAGTTGCCCCAGATGATCTCTAATCAGAATGTTAATAGTTGGAGATATTTCCCTTCAAAGGGTGATTGGCCGGGCAAGTATAGTTTTGGCAGTATCGCTCCAGCAAATTTTTACTTACGAAATAGTACAGGCTTATCTCCAAATCCAAGCCCACAGAAGATGCAGCAATTTCGCGCTCCGGATAATTATTATTTACGTCAAAATCTATCCCAGCCGCTTCCGAAAATTGATATGCCAAAGATCGATTTTCAGGAACACGCGCTTCCTAATGGATCAATTTACAGGCAGCAGCCATATTATGTTCCAGAGAGGGGTTCGTGGCCTGGAGCTTATGATTTTAATACCCGTGCGCCAGATAATTATTATAAAAGCCCGGCAGCGACTATACCTCCGTATACGCCGCCTCCGGTACAGCCTTATGTTCCGCCTATGCGCAATAAATAGAGAGGAAAAATGAAAAATATGGCTTGGTTTTGGTTAATATCAGTATTGGGAATAATTACTGATTTGATTGCATTTGCTATTTTGTTTATTATGTTCATTATGCCTGCTCAGGCATTTTTTCTCACTCAATTTGTAGTTATCTGTTTTTTTTCCGTAGTCTTATTCTTATTTTCCGTTTTTGGTTTATTTAGTTTTAAGAAATATGGGAGGAATATTTTTTTGGCGTTGACACTATTGTTAAATATTTTTTTATTATGGTTTTTTTCCCTTATATCGTATTTATTTAGTACTATCTTATTAGTTTTCTCATTTTTATTTATTTATTATTTTGTTTTACCATCGACTAGATCTTTATTTAATAAAGAAAAGTAAAAGATTACAAGGCGTGTTCCATAGTTAGTTTTGATATAATGCGCAGTAAAACAAATGTAATTTAATCTTTAGCGAAGATAAGAAATAAAGCATATTAGGGAAAAGCGTATAGTATATTTCGTATAAAAGCCACGGAGAAAGGGAGAAAGATGGGGGATCGCAGGAGCAGCCCAAGGCTGGCGATTAATCAACTGGCGGAATTGAGGGTTGAGAATAACTTAAGGCCCATACCTTGCACTGTAGAGGATATCAGCGCGAGCGGCATGCGTGTTTCTCTGAATAAAAGTTTGTTCCCCGAGGTTTTCTCTAATGCCAATTTTTCTCTCTCGGATAATTTTGCTTTTGATCTGGGGGCAACAGTGGCTTGGCAGGAGCGCGGGGAAGGGAAGAGTACCTACGGGTTGCGTTTTAACAGGATCGATGATTTTGACCGGGAGCGGATATCCCGATATGTAGGCAATAACCTTTCAGAGGAAGAAAAAAATAACTGGTGGAAGGGGCTTTAAGATATGGCAGATAAGAGGCAGATATCCAGATGGGAGATAAATAAGCCGGTTAAGATTCAACTTGAAGGCGCGGTAGTTTATGCCGAATGTTTTTTAAAAGACATAAACTTTAAGGGCCTTAAGATTGTTTTGAATTTAAAGCTCATTGTGGATAGTTACATAAAATTTAACCTGAAGCTATCAGATAAATGCTCTTTAGAATGTGAGGCTTGGGTGGCTTGGCATAGGGCTGCTGACGGCCGGAATACCTATGGGCTCTATTTTACCAGATTAAAAGACGATGACAAAGAGAAGATCTATAAGTTTGTTTATGAGCATATTCCTGATGAGATCTCCAAGGGATGGCGGGGTAGTCCTGCTAAAAGAGAGAAGGGGGAAGATATGGAAGACCGTAGAATATTCCAAAGATTTAACATAAGGTTTCCGGTAAGGCTTTTAGATTCGAGTAGCGGGCAAGAAATTACCGCTGAAACCAGCGATATTAGCGCGAAAGGATTAGGGGTATGGTCAAAGGATACGTTAAATCCCCGTACCCCTATTGAGGCATGGCTGAAGATTCCGGATAGAGGAGAGCCGCTTTATACCAGAGGCAATGTAGTCTGGTCAAAGCCGGAAGGCAGGGGTGAGTATCATTTAGGTATAGATCTTGAAAGAGCAGACTTGATGGGGTTATCGCGCATATTAAGGGCTTAAAGGGTTTAAAAAAGGCTTAAAGAACTTGACCTGATTGTAAAAATATGTTACATTTTAACATTACGTTTCTTATAAGGGGGGTAGGTGTTTAAGCTCAAAGTTTCCCATTCCGTAGTACTATTTGTTTTTATCTCAATAATATTTTCAGGATGCACCTCTAGGGAGGAAGCAGGCAAGGCTAATATAACTGTCTGGCACTGGATGACTGATCGGGAGCCTGCCTTTCAAGAGCTAGCCAAAAGGTATGAAGTTAAGACCGGAGTAAGGGTAAACTTTGACCTTTATGCTCCTTCCGATGCTTATTCTCAAAAAGTACGCGCTGCCGCGCAAGGGTCAAATCTTCCTGATGTATTCGGTATACTGGGGGAAAAAAGAGATTTTGCTTCATTTATTAAAGCCGGTTTTATCCTTAAGCTTACCCCCTATATGAATGAAGATGGCGCTAAATGGAAAAATTCTCTCTTTGCCAAGGCTCTGGCAGTGAATGAATTCTATGAAGGCAATAGCTATGGCATTGATTCCGGAATTTACGGTGTCCCGATAGATATTATGGCCATTCAGATGGTTTATAATAAATCCTTATTCAGGCAATTAGGATTAAATCCGAATAGGCCTCCGAAAGATTTCGCGGAATTATTGGAGATCGGCAAAAAAATCTCCTCCGCCAAACTCCAAGGGTTGGTATCGGGATGGGGAGAAGTTTGGATGATTGATTGTTTTGCCAGTAACTACGCTTTTAATATTATGGGCAAAGATAAGGTTATTGCTACTATTAAAGGTGAAATTCCTTATACTGATCCGGACTGGATTAGGGTTTTAAGTTTATTTAAGGAGATGGAAGAGTCCGGCCTTTTAGCCAATGGGTTGGTTACTATGGTTAATAAAACGGCAGAGCAGCTTTTTGCCAATGAAAAAGCGGTATTTGCTTTTAATGGTTCATGGTGCGTTAATGTTTACAAGAGGATGAATCCTGAATTAGAATACGCCGCCTTTCTGCCGCCGAAGGCTAGCGATAATTACCCGATGGCAATCCGCGGCGGAGCAGGTTCTTCGTTTATGGTCAATGCCCGCTCTCCGATGAAGGAGGAGGCGGTAAAATTCTTGCGTTGGCTCACTGATGCCGAACAGCAGGCCTATTTGGCCGAAACCACTAACAATCTGCCGGCAAACAAAAACAGCGTCGGCATAATCCCGGAAATCCTGGCGAGTTTTGTCAAGGGCATGGATTCTGCCACGCATCCCAATCTCTGGGGGGTTTCGGAATCTTCGCCGGTAATCGAGGCTTTTGATAAGGGGATACAGTCAATTATTATCAGAGAAAAGACCCCGCAGCAGGTAGCAGCAGAAGTGCAGAAGATAAAAGAGAGGGAGCTGAAAAGAAAGCGTTAGCCATATGAAAATTAAAGCTGTCTTAGAAAGCTATATTTTAATCCTTCCGGCAGTACTAATCTTTTCCGTCTTTTACATTATTCCTTTTATCTGGATCTTTCAGCTGAGTTTAACTAACTGGGACGGGATATTGCCCACTAAGGCTTTCATTGCTTTGGCAAATTTCAAGGAGATTATCTTTCAAGACTCCAATTGGTGGCAGGCAATGCGCAATGCCGGTTACATTACCCTGATTGCGCTGACTTTTCAGAATGCCCTGGCGTTCCTTTTGGCCTGGGCCTGTGACAGCCAGATCCGCCTCAAACACTTCTATCGTGTAGTTTTTTTTATCCCTCCTGTGCTTTCCGAGATCGTCGTGGGTATAGTCTGGCGTTTTATTATTAATGATACAGGTGGTGCAAATATCATAAACCGTATGCTTAGCGGTATGGGCCTTGCGCAATTAGCGCATAACTGGCTAACTGACCCGAATACCGTGTTGACTACCATAGCGTTGGTGCACAGTTGGAAGGGTTTTGGCTGGGGTTTCTTAATTTTTCTTGCCGGCCTGCAGACTATCCCTAAGGAACTTTATGAAGCAGCTCGCGCGGATGGCGCCAACGCCTGGGATTGTTTTCATAAGATTACTATTCCTTTAATGGCCCCGGTGATAGTACTGGTGGCGATTCTAACTATCTTAGGCACGATGCAGGCGTTTGCCCTGATTTTGGGGCTTGTGGGTGGAGAATTTGCCGGACACACGTCAGTTCCGGTTTTAAGGATACTGACTGCTATGCGTGATTCATCGCGCTTTGGATATGCCTGCGCGCAGGGGATCAGTTTCGGAGTGATACTGGTCGCAATTTCTTTTATCCAGTATAGATTATCTAAGAGGTACCGCCAGGCATGAACCCCGCCCTTCCTAAGAGAGTTGGGCTAGAGTTGAAAGGAAGAGCGGGGTGAACCCCGCCCTTCCTAAGAAATGGTATTATGTTTATCTTCTTAGCAGCAGTAAGATAGCATGGATATATATTGGTTGTACAAATGATTTAGATAATAGGCTCAAGGAACATAATGAAGGTAAAATTTTCTCAACTAAGAATATGAAACCGCTAGAGTTGATTTATTGCGAGGCTTATAAGTCTAAAGAATGTGCATTTATGAGAGAAAAGAATTTAAAGCATTTCGGAAGTGGGTTATCTAAACTAAAACAACGCCTAGGAATAAATAAGAAAGGAAGGGCGGGGTGAAGAGCGTAATTTATTACAAGACAAAGAAAATCACGCTGAATTTACTGATTCATTTATTACTTATTAGCGTTGCGGTGACCTGTCTTTATCCTTTATTGTGGATGGTGGCCTCAAGTTTCAAAACACAAGAGGCTATTTTTAGCGACATCTCGCTTATCCCTAGGCAATTCCACTTTGAGAATTATTACTTTGCGATTAAGGGGAGTGATTTCGGCCGCTATTTTCTAAACAGCGTTTTTTACACCGTTTGTGTGGTATTGGGGATAGTGGTTATCTCCTCGATGGCAGCGTATGCCTTTTCGCGCCTGCGTTTTCCCGGAAGAAATATCATCTTTGCCGTTTTTATAGCGGCAATGATGATTCCTATCCCGGGTAGCTTTGTGGCTTTATTTGTCTTGTTGAATAAATTACACCTTCGCGATACGCCGTTGGGTTATATTCTTTGCATGATTAGCGTCGGGCTTTCCATGAGTATATTTTTACTGAAAACATTTTTTGATACGATACCAAGGGAGCTTGAAGATGCTGCGC
>JBAZGV010000031.1:0-7832 GCA_041652675.1 Candidatus Omnitrophota bacterium | reverse complement strand
CTGGGCTTGCTTGAGGGCGGTTGCATCAATCGCTGGAGCCTGCTGCGGAGGGCCGGTAGCGGTAACCGGTTGCGCGGGTTTATTGACTATTGCTTTTGTATCCTGCGGCGCTTCCACTTTTTTTGATCCGTCCGGTGTAACAGTTACTCTATCTTTCGATTCTGCCGGAACCGGCGCCTTTGGCGCATTCGATGCTACTGGCGCGGCTTCCGTTTCTGATGTAGCTGCCGGCGCATCCTCTTCTGATTGCTCCTCCTTAATTCGCTCTTGGCTTACCCCACTGTCTTCATTCATTGTTATTTGCTCCAAAGTTGGCCTTTGTAAATTGTTCATTCTCGCGAAAAAATCAAGAAAACTAAACCTGGCTTCTCTAGCAGCGAAATCAGCCTCTTTCATCTTGCCACCAATACCCGTAAAAATATCTACAAACTCCCCGTTATCAAAATTTCCATCAGATAATGCCTCGTTAAACTGTTGAGTAATAGCATTACGATAAATATCGGCCACATAATCATAATACATGGACTTGCTTACAAGATAAGCTTGCGCGTAAAATGGGAACAAGATAACTAATGCTAATACCGCAATGCCTGCTTTAACCGGATGCAAAAGGTTCTTTAAAGTACCTGATATATTTTCGATAAGAGGCTCAAAATAAAAGATAGAAATAAGTTTCATATTCCTTAAAAACTTGCTCCATACGCTTAGTTTACTTCCCACCACCGCGCTTACCGGACTGGAAGCATCAAGCCTGGCCTGATCAACCTCTTCTATTGCCGCACTTACAACTTCAATAAATCTGGCAAGGTTATCAGTTTTCAGGAAGAAAACATCACTATCATCCTTAATTCTTTCTTCTTCATCCGTATCAGGCTGATCGCGCCCGCTCATTTTGATCATGTAAATACGCGGCCATTGGGATCTTGTTGCTTTAGCTAAATCATGGCCGTTTAATTCTGGCATAGTAAGATCGGTAATTAAAATATCGAACTTACCTTGATTTGCTGTAAGGATTCCCAGTGCTTCCTGTCCGTCCAAAGCAACAATAACTTCAAAAGTTACCATTAACTTCTTAGAACAACCCATCTCCAATCGTTTAAGAAATGTTTTTCTATTATATTCGCTATCATCTACCAACAAAATCCGGTATGCCCGTCCCGTTACCGGGCTGGAGGTATTTCTTAAAATGTCCGCCACATCCACTAACTCTCCAAATTCTATTTTAATCACAATAACTTTTGAGGCTTTCTGAATTGCGTGTAATAAGTCCGAAACATTTTTAAGAATTCCTACCCCTCTTTCCCAATCCTGCAGTAAGGCTTCTTTATCTTTAGGTCTCTGATCTCCAGGATTATAACCTAATAAATCTGCATCTGAGTAAAGTTGGCCAAATACACCATTATTAAGATCTACTCTTGCCAAGTCATAATCCTCTATTCCTACTACTGGGCCTACAGAAATCGTGTGCGCTATTGCACCTATAACACCTCCTTGATTTTGTTGCATAAGAAGATGCTTAGTTACCTCTTGGCTATATTCCATTACATTGTCCCATTCGCTATTTTCTATTGCAGTTTCAACCTGTTTAGCTTTTGTCTCCAAGAATTTAATCAACTCGCCAAGAGCCTCAATATCATCTGGCGTTAACGTAATGGTTTCACTCGCCGGCGAAGAAACGCTGGCTTTGCCTACCACCACCGATTTTTGCAAAGCAGGAATAAGTTCAGGCACATTGGCCCGAATAAATAGCCCACTAATAAATTTAAGGCGGGGTTGAGCTTTTATAAAAGATTCATCGGAAAGTGCACCCCATCCCATAAGTAAAGAATTTACATCGAGCCTAAATTCCCAATCTGCTTTTAATTTATCTAGTCCACTAATTCTTAGCCATTCTTTTTTAATGTCTTCGGGTAATAAATCAAAACTAAATTCATTAGAAAAAAACAACGAGGTAAGTACACTTCTATTCTCCACTAAAACTTCTCCATTTCCATGCCTTATTTCTTTCCGCCTCTTAATTTCCAAATCACACATTATACCCCGTAGAGGTTCACGAATAGAAGATAGCGGTACTACTGGATTAGAGGGAGCTGCTGTATCAATCAAATGGTCCTCCTGTGCCTTTCTTCTAAGAAATTCTGTTCCACATAGGAAAGTGAAGAATCGATAAGCAAATATCTTATCTTCTCCTATGGACTGAGTTAGTTGCGACAGATGCGTTTCCCTATTTTTTATTAAAGCTGGTAAATTAGTAATGTACAAGCTAACGAGCTCATCAAAAGTTATATCCTTATTATTTATCCGTATATCCATATAATCTTTCTGTGAAGAACCCGGTAAATATTCCTTAATACTTTTTGGTATATAAAATCTTATATAAATTCTTCCTTCATTTTCAAAAATAAAACATCTTGCCACCTGCTCAATAAAAAACTTTACGGAAAGACTATTATCGATCTTTTCATTAAAAAACAGGAGGTTGGGATAATAAACCCAAGCCAAAAATGTTTCAGCAAATGCCTCCCAAGAACGTTGAGTCGCCTTAACCTTGTCTGTTAATTTTTCTTTGGGAAATGGACCATAAGCGGCATAACGTGATATGAAAGTCTCAAAATCATCCGGGTTTGTTAAATAATAACGCACAAGTTGATAACATTTCTGTACGGTGACATATTCAGTATAGTTATGATGGCCGAGTTCATGAATAATCATGGGTGGGTAAAGTTCGTGATCGGAAGGAAGAGCTGTTTTTCGTACAATTATAGATCTCGGACAATAACAGGCAGCTGCATCTTTAGGTTCATATCCTGTTCTCCTTTGAAACATGCCATCATCGAGAAAATTTATAGATCTAAGATTATAATAAGTTGCCGAAGGTAATAAATGAAGTAATCTTAGTATTTCACTATCAAGACAATCATTACTTCCAAAGGTTCTTAGTCCTTTATAGGAACCCAAAGAAGGTCTGGGTGTTAATAGTAAACCAATCGCAGCGGCACTTATCGCTGCGGAACCAATTATGAAATTTCTACGAGTCATGCCGCTTTTAACGCGAAGAACTTTCGAAACTTCAACCGGCGAAGAAGCCTTCCATTGCTTTGAATTGCCCCCTACCACCGCGCCCACCGGGCTGGAGGAAAATCCGCTTGTCCCGGGCCCGGCACGAATCACAATAGCAGGATTAAAGGCTCTTCCAGGATTGGAGACGATTCTATTTTCCAAGTTTCCCGCCGGGGAGCTGCTCATTTCTGACAGAGGAACAATGCTAGTGTCCTGCTTCAGATTATTGACGCCTGCGCCGAAAGATCCAGAGGTACCGGAATTATTATGCCTTTTCAAAATCATATAGATTCTTGCACGGTTATAACGCTGTAGGATAACCAAATAGAACT
This sequence comes from Candidatus Omnitrophota bacterium, assembly GCA_041652675.1. Taxonomy (GTDB): domain Bacteria; phylum Omnitrophota; class Gorgyraeia; order Gygaellales; family Profunditerraquicolaceae; genus Sherwoodlollariibacterium. Next base: position 4,440 of record JBAZGV010000031.1, on the reverse strand, counting down.
GCAATACAAGAAAAACGCAGTCCCAAACAAAAAACTCTGACGAAGAATCGCATATTGATAGAGATAATGATATTAAGAGAAATAAATGAATGATTTCCGCAAACCTTGTGAAATACCGTTCAAATGTATACAGAGATCTATACCCTAATAAAGCTAATAAATAAATATGAGATGTAGCAATATTCAGCGCCTTATTAAAGAACTTAATCCCGATTCTTTCGTATATCCTTCCACCGTATTCAAAAGGCTTCGGTTCAAAATAAAAGTTAAGAACCTGCAAAAATAAATACTTTGCCTGTCTGAAACGTTTATTTTTCGCCACTACCATTTCAGATGCTATTTTATCCTCTACCCCCCTGCGTATCTTTGCCCGAATAGAATAATTTAATAGCTCTTCCTGCGGAAGCTCCTCAATGACCTTAGAATATAATATAGTCGTACAAATTAAAAGTAGGAATATCCCACCGCAGAAAAACGCAAGAGATATTGTGTTTAGAGATACCGCTATACTGATTATGCCAATGTCCAGAAGAATAGTTTTTAGATAAGAGAAATGAACAAGAATATTCCTGCTTTCTTTTACTGGGATAGAGGCCATGTTACTAATAAGGAGTATGGGGGAAGGAGTATTTGCGGGTTCGCCTACTACCCGGAGCTTATCATTTGTTACCGGTAAAGACCCACGACGCTCCTGGCTATACATCTTTTTAATTTTACCTAGCTGCTCCACAGGCAAAACAAGCAATGTAGCTGTAGATAAAATATACCTCAACCCCTTAGAGATATTTTTAAAAACAACGGAATCTAGCATATCCATTACGTATTCTTGATAACCCGTAAGATCGCCTTTATCATGCTTCCTAATATACCTACCTATCAAATTATCGGCAGCAATGAAAGTACGTGCCATTTCTCTATATTCCGCCTCGCTGAATTTACCTTCTAGACAAGCATAACATGCAAGATTCGAGATAATCCCGATTACTACTTGAGCAATAAACGGCCGCGCCTGCTGTATCTGCCTGCTCAAGCCTAAAACTTCAGGATCATTAACCCGATCAGCATCCGACAAGATAATCTCTCTATCTCTATATATACGCTCAATCTCCTTCTGAAGCCCGGCGGTATAATAAGATTCGATATTAATGGCGCTAAAATCATTGGTATCTATTGCCCGCAATATTTGGCTTAAGAAAATCAAAATTTTAATTTCCCAGCCTGCTGGGTTGCAACCAAAATCTGACGGCCCTTGAGGCTCACGCTCCGTACTTACAGGACGGCCGCGCGCCTCTGTCATCTGCGCGATAAACTCGTTAGCTTTTTCAACAGAATCTTCATTATTTCCAAAGCAGTACCGCACCAACGCAAAAGCTACGTCTGCTTTCAACTGGGCATTCCCGTCTGAATGAACGCCTTGCCTGCCCCTTGCGAATAAAGCCTGCCTTAATAAAACCTGCGCCCTTCCCCATGCCCTTGCAGTAAACACTACCACCGGAAGCAAATATTCGTGAGTAAACAATATGGTGGCATTAAAATCAGGCTTATCTTTTTCTACTCCCATCACCTCAACCGCATCAATTCCTCTTTGCGCAATCATATCCATATACCTTAAACGCATTAAAGAAGGCAAATCATTACCTTCGGTTAACCGCCTATCCAGCGCCGGGCCAAAAACATTAATGGCATCCACTAATGCCTGCTGTACCCCAATATAACCTTGGGAATCTTTTGGTAAAGACCTCGTCTTTCCACCCTGCTGCGCCTCTTCTCTCGCCGCTAACATCCATTCCTCGTCATATACCGGCGAAGAAACTGCCTTTTGCTCAAGTTTACCTCCCACCACCGCGCCGAATTTATCCTGAACCTGCACGGGGCTGGAACCCTGTCCTCCCAAGCCAGCTAAGTAATCTCCTCTATCAATCTCTTGCTGTAATATTGCAAGAACGTCGGAGGCTAAAGCCTGCACAACCGTAATCCCCAAGGTATACAAATCGATATCATATAAACCTAAATCCTGAACATCAACGCCTTCAATCGTTCCGTTATACCCTCGACTATAGATATCTATCTTACCGTAATGAACACTTTCTACAAATATATGTACGAGTGTTTGCCGTTTATCCAAAATACCCATAAGCGCGGAATCTTCTCCCATTAATTCCAATGCCCATTTTAATACTACCGCATATTCCTGGCACCTCGCTCCAGTAAAATAACACGGCAATAGGTCATTAATTCTAGCTACAAGTTTGTCAATATCTATCTGATGGTTTACTGCCGGCGAGGAAGCATGATCTAATGTGTCTTCAATTATCTTAATCTGGTCTTGCTCAACACCCTGCTCCACAAACACCGCATCCCTCCATTGTCTACGAGCGATATTAAAACCTTCTTTGGTACGAGGCAACAAATCCATAAATCTTTCATGGGTCAACTGCTGTTTTGCGTATTCAGTTAAATGCGCAATTACATTAAGAATGGCAATTGGAGGCAACAATTGCTCAGGCGGCGTTAACTGGCGATCAGTCCTTGCCAGCAAGAAATTACTAACCGTGGATAATCCTAATTTTAACCGCCTATTAAAAATATCCCCATCCATCATTATTGTCTGGATAACAGCTCTATCGTGTTCCATATTTAATAAATCAGCAATATCAAAACAAACAGCCTTAATCCTGCTATCTCTATCCGAAACAAGGCCCCAATTGAACCAGAATTTAAAACTGTAATCCACAATCCCCATACGCCAAAGCTCTAAATGTTTATCAACAACTAATTCATCAACCGTCTCATATCCAGCTTTATTTCCGGATTGAATGTGCCCTACCTGCACATCACCAATCACATCTACTAATACCTGAACCACAGCCACATCCTCTTTAACGCGCCTGCCGTTTATAATTAAATCAAGCCCGCGCAAAACCATATACCCTGCGCCGTAGCGGCCAATCCTAGGGTATTCATCAATATACCTGACGACATTATCTTCTTGTTCAGGGCACTCTCTTGGAATTTTAACTACTAAATTCAGGGCATTATTAGAGTAAACAACAAATTGAATACCGGAGCCGATTTCTTTTAAGTCGTTATGCTTAAGCAAACCTCTAACATAACGCTCGGTAACAGCATCTAATGCTTGTTCCAATCGCTGGCTATCTAATCCTCTGTTTTCTAAAGCTTTTGCGTAGCTTGCATGAGTTAAAACTCCTTTACGATACCAAGAATAAAGATTAAAAGATGGAATCGCCTCGGTTTCTTCTATAGCAACTCCTACCGGCGAAGAAACCGCCTTTTGCTCAAGCTTAGCCGCCACCACCGCGCCGACATCAACAGGGCTGGAGGCCAATTTTCTAACGTCAACCCCGAGGTTGTCGATAAAACCCGAATCAAATTCGATGACGAAATCTCGCAGATTTTCCACTGCTCTTCTAATAAGCCCATCTACAACCGCTTTATTCGGAGACTGCTGTAGCAACAACATCATTGCTAAAATTGAATAACCGTAGGCACACCTATGTTTTGAATCTTCTCTGGTATAACTAATCCATCTTTTTCCGGCCTTTATACCGCCCCATCCCTGGTAAAGCTGTATGGCCCTTGCCGCCTCGTCTAATGTCTGACATTCAGAGATGCTCTTAAATTGCCGGCCTGCCTTTGTCATTCTTAGTCTTTCCGGGTAGCTACAAAGCTTTTTTTCCAGAACTCTCCTATAAATATAAGGCCCCATCCACGGGTCAAAAAGCATACGTACCCAGTTAGAAGAATCATAGCCTATTTCTACGCCATAAATATCCCTGAAGCGCGGCTGGACGATTTCCCGCCAAAAATCATTATTCACAACGCCGCTTTGCGGATTATTAAAAGCAAAATTAATCCCAAAATCATTCCTCTTGTTAGCCCCTTCTTGAATACATTGAGCAAGCGTGAAAAGAGGGTTTACTTTAGACAAGAGCGCAAAAACTACAGCACGATACAATCTATTTAATGAAAAATCATTTCCGGTTCTATTCCCGCCGAATAACTCATCTTTTAACGCCGCCGGAAGGGCTTGGCGCTGCTTAAAATTAAAAGCTGCTTTCTCATCTTCTTGATACGCATGCCAAAAATCATCATATATACTGGGATCATAGTTGAACTTTGCCTTAGGCTGCACGCGCAGTTGCTCATTATTACGTTTAAAAGAATTCCGCATATTCATTATGGTAAAGACAACTGCAGCAACCTGAAAGCAATCAAGAAGAAAATCACCCCTGCTCATATTCCGGCCTTGCGATGCCTCGTCTTCCTCTAAAGCTTCACCTTCAACCAGCGAAGAAACAGGACGCACAGAACCAACCGTAGTTACCGCCGCGCCGACATCAACAGGGCTGGAGGCGTTGCCTGCAGGCAAAGGCTCGCCATATTCGAGGTAATCCGCAACCGCCTGAACGCGGGCTGAAT
>JBAZGV010000030.1:0-7834 GCA_041652675.1 Candidatus Omnitrophota bacterium | reverse complement strand
GCGATAGGCTCCTCAATAAGGAATACTTCTCTTGCTCCGGCACGCTCTGCTGATTCTTTAACCGCTCGGCGCTCAACTTCAGTAATACCTGAAGGTATGGCAATAACAATTCTTGGCCTTATCTGAAAACGGCGATGCCGCACTTTTCTTATAAAGTGCCTTAACATTGCCTCAGTTACTTCGAAATCCGTAATCACGCCATCACGCATAGGCCTTATCGCAACAATATTCCCGGGGGTCCGGTCTAACATACGCTTAGCCTCTTCACCTACAGCTAATACATGAGAAGTCCCGCGCTCAACAGCAACTACCGAAGGTTCGCAAAGTACAACCCCTTCTCCTTTAACATAGACAAGCGTTGTAGCCGTACCCAAATCAATGCCTATATCATTAGAAGCCAAATCTAAAATATAATCCGAAATTTTCTTAAGTATTTGCTTAAATTTGCCCATTTTATTTCTCCCTGCGGGATAAAAAACCTCTAAACAGTGTAGAGTGGATTTTAACAGGAATTTAAGTGCTTGTCAAATAAAAAGTTGAGCACCTTAAGCTTTAATCCAGCGAAATACTTGGCCGAGCTTTAGCGAGGACAAGTATAAGAGCACATTAAGCTTTTGTCTAGCGAAATACTTGACCGAACAAAAGTGAGGTCAAGTATTAAAAGTAAAATGCCGCGTCTGTCTTGGCTTTGATTCATATTTCTCCGTACAATTCCACGGTTTTGTCTCCGCGTGCTGAAAACTTTCGCCGAGTGCTTCGGTTTACGGCTCGTTCCGGCTGACCATACAAGGCGTCAGCCTCCACTCGCCGTAATCCCTCGCACTCATCTGCCGAAAGTTTTCTAATGCACGCTCCGCCAAAACCGTGTAATCTAGCTAGCTTAACAAACTTGAGATGCCGCCTGAAGCAAAGCCAATCCAACTGCTAAAAGTAGGGGAGGTTTAAACCTTCCCTACTGATCTTGCCGAAAACGCTAAAATCGACATTCGCTCAAAATCACGCCAGATTTATTCAAAGCGCAAGGTGAGAAAAAAGGGCTGGACGATTAAGCCCAGCCCATGGTGGAGCATATAAGAACTTTTCAGAAAATTAATTATTCAGTTTATCTAAATATTTCTGGTATTGTTTTTGCTGGCTTTCCCATACCGATAAAATATTTTCATATCGTTTTTGCTGCTCTTTGCCTTCTTCTAAGACCTTCCCATATTCTTCCTGTTGTTGTTTAGTTATCTCCATCTGTTTGCTAGATTCTTCTTGCTGCTGTTTAGCTATCTGTTGCTGCTTATTATATTCTTCCATTGCCTTCTGACGCTATTTCTGCTCCTTATCATAATCTTGTTGAACTTTATCCCAATATTTTACTTTTTCTTGCGAACTTGTATTTTGAGATTTTTCTCCTGCCGCGACACACAAAGTAGTATTAATAGAAAAAATAACGGCAATAACAATGACTATAAATAACTTATTGAGCTTCATTCCTTCCTCCTTTGTTTATATTGTATCACAAACTCCAACATTACAAACAATTTAGTGATCCGGAAGATATATTATAAGCTTTTCGTTTTTACTGAAGGCGCATTAGAAGATTTTAGCGGGTGGCAAGGCTTGACTTCGAGTGTAGGAGTATTAGAAGTTTTAGCGGATGGCTTCGTTTGATTTCTCGACGCATCTGGAAAATTTGAGCGGGCATGGTTCCCGCAGCCGGCTCCTAATTATAGAAAACGGTTTGATACACGGCCCGGCTGCGGGAGAGCGAGAATTTTCACGAAGCGCAGCGAGCCCCGCTGGAGCGAGCAAGCGGTGCGGAGAGAAACAAACGAAGACAGCCGCTAGAAATGGACAAAATTGAATTACATCAAGCTATTTAGGATTCTTAAGAATTCCGGGAAGGATTTGTTGATGCAGGATACATTATCTATACTGCTCTTGCCGCTTGCGGCGAGGCCGGCGATGATTGCGCTCATTGCTGTGCGATGATCTCCAAAACTTTTTAGTTTAGCGCCTTTTAATTGGTTACCTCCTTGAATAACTATATTCTCCGACTCGCCGACTTTTACCACTCTAATATCTGCGCCCATTTTCTTTAGATTACTCGTCATCGAATTTATACGGTCAGTTTCTTTTACCCTAAGCTCTCCCACTCCTTCAAATATAGTTTCGCCTTTTGCGCAAGAAGCAGCAACCATTAAAATAGGAAGCTCATCAATCAAAGATGGAATATCTTTTCTTAATACCCTTACTCCTTTTAACCTGCTGCTTTTAACTAAAATATCACCTATCGGCTCCCTCTTACCCAACTTCGCCTGCCTGCCGGTTAAACAAGAGCTTCTATCTTCAATTTCTATATCCGCACCCATTCTTTTTAAAACTTTTACTATGCCTAAACGAGTAGGATTAAGGCTCACCCTTCTTATTAAAATCTTCGACTTTCTAAGAATTGCCGCGGCAACGATAAAAAAAGCTGCCGAGGATAGATCTCCCGGCACATAAATACTCCCGGGAGAAATTAACACCTGCCCGCCTTTTATAACTATAGCATCCCCTTGACGTTTTATCCCGGCTCTAAATTGACAAAGCATGCGCTCGGTATGATCGCGCGTCTTGATAGGTTCAATAATTCTAGTCTCGCCAATAGCATAAAGTCCGGCCAAAAGAACTGCTGATTTTACCTGCGCTGAAGCAACCGGCATATTATAAGTAATGCCCTTTAATTCACTCCCCCTAATAAAGATGGGAGGGTATTCTCCGGATATCGACGCGCCCATTTTCCTTAAGGGCGCGATTACTCTTAGCATCGGCCTCTTAGAAAGAGCTTTACCGGCTGTCAGCTTAGTCTCAAATTTCTGAGCAGCTAATATGCCCAATAATAACCTGAAAGTAGTCCCCGATTCTTCTATAAACAAACTGCTATCAGGTTTAATCAAACCATTGAGGCCTTTGCCGAAAACAATTATGTTGCCATTTTTATTCTTTTTGATTTTAACGCCTAAACTACGGAGAACCACGAGGCTAGATTTGCAATCTTCATTTGCGGGAAAATTATTAATCACCGTCTTACCGGAACTTATTGCGCCTAAGATTATTGCGCGGTGAGCTATGGATTTATCGCCGGGTAAGATAATGCTGCCCTTGATGTTTAAGCTGGGCAAAATATTCATTTAACCTTTTTTTACAACCCTGTCGCCTTCTTTAACCTTAGCTTTTGTATCTTCTGATATAAAACCCGCGGCAGACATAGAATCGTGCAACTTTTCTACTTTAACATCCCCTATATTGTTATTCTCGTGATAGATTGAAAATACCTGGCCCAGGCTTACGCCGTTTTTACTACCCAGGTCGATCACCACAAAATTATATTCTTTATTCACCACCAAAACCTTACCCTCAGACCTCTTTTCGGCTGATACTGCTTCTTTATTTACTTTAACCTCTGCCGTTTTCTTCTTCCCTTTAGGATTACCTGCCTTGGCTGGTTCAGAATTAACCACAATCTTACCTAACTCCACACCCTCTGATTTCTCCTCTAAGTCCTTTATTTTTAATTCCAAATCTACTTTATCAGAATCCATGGCAGCTAGTTTACCCTGCATTGACTTTATATCATTCTGGGCCTGGCTAAGTTTATTCTCTAAATCAAGCCTTAAAGCTTTCTGCTGCTCGATCTCTTGCCTGGTTTGCTCCAGGCTAGAGAGAACATCTTCTCTAGACGCTTTCTCCCTGCTTATCTCATTATTTAGATCGTCAATCTGAGCTGTGGATTCTTTAATTTTTTCTTCTAAGGTAGAGATTACCTTCTGAGCTTCAAGAAACTTTGCCTCGGTTATCTTTTGTTTAATATTTAATTCCTCTATTTGCTCCTCTAATACAATATTCTTGGCATGTTCTTTCTGGTAAAGGTAAAATCCGGTAGCTGCAGCCGAGAGGAAAATCAACATTAATGCAATTAACAAGATTATCGACGACTTAGCGCTATTATTCATCCTTCACCCCCTAATATATTATTGCCTAAATTTATTTATCAATATATCATTCTCTCACTAAAAATCAAGATTTATTTAAGAAATCGTTGAGCTCCTTAGGGATAGGAGCTTTAAATTCCACGAATTTACCTGTTCTGGGGTGTGTAAACCCAAGCGTTTTAGCATGTAAAGCTAAACGGGTAAATTCGTTGCCTTTCCCATATTTATCATCGCCTAATATAGGATGACCTATGAAATCCAGATGAACCCTTAATTGGTGAGTCCTGCCGGTAAAAGGCTTCAGCTCTAAAAGGCTAAAATTCTTATATCGCTTTAAGGTGCGGTAATGAGTTTTCGCCTCTTTGGCTTGATCCGAGAAATTAACCGCCATATTTTTTCTTCTAGTCGCATGCCTGGCTATAGGCGCCTCAATCATACCCTCGTCAAATTCCACACTCCCCTTGACTATAGCCAAGTATTCTTTTTTAACACTATGCTCGGCAAATTGGCGCACAAGATCCAGATGGCTGGCATTATTCTTAGCAATAACCAATAGGCCGGATGTTTCTTTATCTAATCGATGCACAATCCCGGGCCTGTCAGGATTTATATCCGAAAGAGACTTAAAAATATTTTTTAATGCGTTAACTAACGTATGCTCATAATTTCCCGGGGCAGGATGCACGACCATACCCGTTGGCTTGTTAATAACCGCCAAGTCTTCATCTTCGTAAACTATATCCAATTTTATATCTTCCGCCTTAAGAGCACCCTTAACCTTATCCATAAAACCGAATCCAACCTCTTCCCCGCTCTTTACTTTATAATGGGGTTTGATTATTGCCTCATTCTTAACGCGCACCGCGCCATCAAGGATAAGGCCCTTAATAAAAACCCGCGAAAGCCCAAGCCGTTTATTCTTAGAAAAATTACTAAGCAAAATATCCAGCCTCGTTCCGGCTTCTTCAGCAGAGACTATAAAATTATGTTCATTCATTTTAATTTCTTTAAAATAATTACAAGCTTGAGAGTAGAAAATATAAAGATGAGGATACTAATGAGTTGAAACAAGGTAAGGTCAAAAAAGATAATTTTATTATCCGCGCGCCAGAACTCAATAAAAAATCTTTTAATGGAATAAAGAAAAAGGTATGCATAGAATATTTGGCCAGCCTTATACGGCTTACTCTGCAAGAACCTCAAGATAATAAAAATCAGAAGCAGGAGGAACGAAGAAATTACCTGAACGGGAATTTGAACAAATTCCTTGCCAAAACAACAACCATTCAAAAAACAGCCTATTCGCCCTATTGACTGGCCCAGAGCCAGAAAAGGAATGATTAAATCCAAAACCTTATATACTCCCATTTTCTTGCGTTTCAAATAAATAATTCCCGAAATGGACCCCAATATTAATCCTCCAAACCAGGACATGCCGCCATGAGAAAGCATTATTATCTCTAATGGCTCCTTAAGATAAAACCCCAGGTTTTCAATTACATAGAATATGCGCGCTCCGATAATCCCGAAAATAAAAGAAATAAACAACAGATTGAAAATAAAATCCGGATTAATCTCCTGCCTCTTTGCTTCTTCTGAAGCCAGTGTTACGGCTGTAAAAAAAGCAGCCACCAGCATAAGCCCATAAGAATAAACTACCAGTGGCCCAATCTTACAAATTTCAGGATGCATTTTTTTTCTCCGATTTGAATATCAACCACCCTAATGATAGCGCGCCGATAGTTATTGCGCTGTCAGCGAGATTAAATACCGGCCAAATGCGAAAATCAAGAAAATCCACTACGTAACCTAAAAAGGCCCGGTCAATGAGGTTTCCTAAAGCGCCTCCTAATATAAGGCTTAAAGAAAAAGAATAGAAATTATTGCGCCTATTCTTCTTAAGAATAGAATAAATCAGGATTACGGCGATGATTGAAGAAAAAATAAAAAGATAGAATTGGTTTTTAAATATTCCGAAGGCAGCCCCGCGGTTATGAACTAAAGTTAGGTTAAATACCCCTTTAATAACCGGGACAGGATTATTGAGTTCTAATTTTTTGCTTGCGAGAAATTTAGTTAGCTGGTCTAAGAAAAGGATTATAAAAACAATAATTGAGGGCATCCTACAAGAGAAACTATTTTTTCTCTTTCTTCTCCTGACATTTAATGCAAAGACGCGCCTGCGGTACCACTTTAAGCCTGGCCTTAGTGATTAAACTATCGCAGTCAAGGCAGACTCCAAAAGTACCTTCCTCTATCCTCTTTAAAGCATCTTCCAATTCATACAAAGATTTTCTATCCTTGGAAGCAAGCCCTAGAGAAAACTCGCGGTCATAATTATCTGTAGCAACATCCGCCATATGATAGGTGTATCCCGATATATCTCCGGAGGCGTCTTTCTGTGATTTCTTTAAAGTATCATCGGAAATATGCTTTATCTCATCATCAAGCTCTCCCCTCTTCTTCAATAAGAGCTTTTTGAAATCATTCAATTCTTTTTTAGCTAATTTCTTTTTTCCCGTTCTTGTCATTTTCTTTACCGCCGTTTCGGGATCCCGGCGATTTTCTTTTTTAATTTTCATTTTTCGGGACACTTTTTCTTCTCCTCTGCGATCGCTGCTTCGCATTTTGCACAAATTAATGGATGTTTTATGGACTTACCGATTCCCTCACTATAATTCCAGCAGCGCGGGCATTTCAAACCATCCGCATTTTTAACAATTAAAGCAATATCAGGATACGCCTTACTTAACGCATCTTGCGGCAAAAGATCTTTTTTCTCAATCTCAACTGCCGAAACCTTAAAGCACTCCGTAAGATCATTCTTTAAACTTGTTAAGAAATTATAACGGATTTGATCTTTTGTCAATAGATTTATTCGCGCGTCAAAAGAGCTGCCGATCTTACCGGAGGAACGCATCTCTTCTAAGGCTTTAGCCGCTTCAGGGATCATCTCAATAATCAGGTCCAATTCCGAACCCTCTTTGATTTCTGTTGCTTTCGGCCAAGTTAAGAGATGCACGCTAGCCATAGAAATATCTTCCTTAAATTTAGGCATCTTTTGCCAAATCTCTTCCGCGGTAAAGGCAAGAATCGGAGCCATCATCCTAACCAAGCAATTAAGCGAGAGATACATTGCTGTCTGCGCACAACGCCTGCCAAGAGAATGCGCGGCATAAGTATAAAGCCTTCCCTTAACCATATCTAAATAATACATGGATAATTCTTCGTTGCAAAAATCATATATCTCTTTATACGCTTTGTGAAACTCAAAATTTTCATAGGCCTTGGTTACTTCATTTAACGTAATGTCCAGCCTATTTAATACCCATTTATCAATTTTACCTAATTCATCAAGGCTGACACTATCTTTAACCGGGTCAAAATCATAGAGATTACTCAAAATAAACCGTGCTGTATTTCTTATTTTGCGATAAGCTTCGGCTAATCGCAGAAGAATCTCTTTAGATATGCGTATATCTTCATTGTAATCGCTGGAAGCAACCCAAAGCCTTAAAATATCCGCTCCATAATCCTTAATGATATCAAAAGGAGAGACAACATTGCCTTGAGATTTGGACATCTTTTTACCAAAACCATCAACCACAAATCCGTGAGTCAGGACACTTTTAAATGGAGCCCTATCATCAATACAAACAGCTGAAATTAGCGATGATTGGAACCACCCACGATGCTGGTCCGAACCCTCTAAGTATAAAGAAGCAGGAAATTCAAGCCCTGTGCTTCTTTTTAAGACTGCCTGGCTGCTTACTCCTGAATCAAACCACACGTCCAGTATATCCGCGCCTTTAGCTAAATTATTCCCTTTGCAATGCGGGCATTTAAAACCAGAAGGCAAAAAATCATTCAAATTA
>JBAZGV010000029.1:0-7983 GCA_041652675.1 Candidatus Omnitrophota bacterium | reverse complement strand
AACTTCCTGGTATATTTCAACAAGGCTTCATCACCTAAAATACGGACATCATCAATAATCTTTTTTACCTTTTCTTCAACGCGCGTTTTCCTAAAGGCAGAACGATTATAAATCTTTTCAAGTTGTTTGCTGGTAGATTTAACTATTTTCATCTTATCCTCATATTTGCTAACTCTTTATTATATCTCTAAGCTTATCAAATGCCAATGTAAAATTACCCGGCTCCGAGCCTCCGGCCTGGGCAAAATCATTTCTCCCTCCACCGCTTCCACCGATAATTGGCGCAATCTGACGAATTAATGCTTTGGCATCTAACCCTTTTAATAATAATGCCGGCGTTAGGGCGATAATCAGGAAAGCCCTCTTAGCTGCTTTATCTTCTGAGCCTAAACAAATTATGGTTTCCCCTGATTTTTCTTTTATTTTATCCGCTAATAAACGCAGGTCATCTATGCTCATACTTTCTTCTAACGAAATAATAGTATTTATACCGTTAATCTTTATTCCTTTCTCGATAAGTTGAGGTGCCAGCTTTTGAAGAGATAGGTTCCTTGTGATTTTTTGCTCTTTCTCTAATTCTTTTGTCCGCCCAAGCTCTTTCTTTTTATCAATTTCCGCAATAATCATTTGCTCCTGCTCTTTAATAAATTGTTTTGCAAATTCTCCGGTCACAGCTTCAATTCTCCTGATACCGCTTGCTACTGATCCCTCTTGTGCTATTTTTATTAAACCGATTTCAGATGTATTGTGAACATGTGCCCCGCCGCAAAACTCTTTAGATATATCCCCAACCGAAACGATGCGCACTTTCTCGCCGTACTTTTCCCCAAAAAATGCCAGAGCCTTAGTCTCTTTCGCTTCTTTTAATGTCATTTCATTGATACTTACCAAGTGATTGCCAGCAACATAATTATTCGCTTCATTCTCCACCCTAGCTATTTCATCTTTAGTCAATCCTTTAAAATGGGTAAAATCAAAACGCAGTTTTTCTTCCGAGACCAATGACCCCTGCTGCTGCACATGGGAACCCAAAACTTTTCTTAAAGCTGCCTGCAATATATGCGTAGCAGTATGGTTCCGGGCAATTCTTAACCTACGTTCAATATTAATCTTAGCGGTTACCTTATCGCCAATCTTTAAAACTCCGGAATTAATTTTTCCTATATGTAAAAATATATTGCCCGTCTTCTTAGTATCTAAAACCTCGAAAGAAACCTTTCCGCTAGTTAATTCTCCGGTATCGCCTACCTGCCCGCCTGACTCCGCGTAAAAATAACTCTGATCTAAAACAACCTGCGCGCTATCACCCGCAGAGACCCTATCAACCTCCTTACCGTCATTTAATATAGATAATACCTTGGCTTCTCCTGAATAATCCTCATATCCGGTAAATTCAGTTTCTTTTAAGCTTAGGCTTAATCCCTTAACATCGAAAACATCACCCTTCATCGAGCTGCTTGCTCTGGAGCGATCTTTTTGGGCCTTAAACTCGCTATGAATAACATCTTCATCATATTTTAACCCGTTAGAATTAAGCCAGCTCTTAGTCAATTCTAGCGGTATACCGTGAGTATCATAAAGTTCAAATACTTTTTTGCTGATCTCAATCATTGCCGCCTCGTTCTTTAGGCCAGTAGAATCATAAGCACTAAAAACTATCTTATAAATACCGGGGGCATCGTTGAGAACGTTGATAAACCTTTTCTCTTCATTTAGAACAACTTGGGCGATATCCTCTTGTTTATCTTTTAAATCTGGATAAGGCTTGCGCATCACCTGCGCGACTAACGGAACAAGGGTAAAGATGAACGGTTTATTGATCCCCAGCGCCCTCAGGTGTAAAATACTCTTACGGATAATTTTTCTAACCACATAACCGCGTCCTTCGTTCGAAGGAAAAATTCCATCGTATATTGAGAAAACAATTGCCCGCGCGTGATCCGCGATAGCGTAAAACGGCTCATTAGTGGGGACTGTCTCCGAAGGGGACTGTCCCCGAGTTATCCCCTTTATTATCGGCTGGAATAATTCAGTCTCAAAATTATTAGGCTTATCTTCCATCACTGCGGTAAGCCTTTCCAGCCCCATACCCGTATCAATATTCTTATTAGGCAGAGGGACTAAAGCCCCATCTTCCTGACGGTTAAACTGCGTAAAGACTAAATTCCAAATTTCAACAAATCTTCCACAACTACAGGATGGGCCACAAACAGATTCACCACAGCCAACTTTTTCACCAAAATCAAAGAAAATTTCAGAGCAGGGGCCACAGGGCCCATTAGGCCCTTTAGTTTTTGCTTCCGCGGGCCAGAAGTTATCTTTATCGCCAAACTTAACAATCTTTTTCGCGGGAATCTTGATATCATTAAGCCAAATATTATAAGCCTCGTCATCATCTTTATAGACCGAAACCCAGAGTTTCTCCCGGTTAATCTTTAATTCTTTGGTTAAAAATTCCCACGCCCAGGCAATCGCCTCTTTCTTAAAATAATCACCAAAAGAGAAATTTCCCAACATCTCAAATAGCGTATGATGCGCGCTAGTCTTGCCAACCTTATCCAAATCATCTGTACGCAGGCAACGCTGGCTGGTAGCTGCGCGTTTAAAACCGGAATCAAAACCTAAAAATTCTTTTTTAAATTGATTCATCCCGGCAGGAGTAAACAAGACTGTGGGGTCATCATGAGGCACAAGAGAATCACTATTTACTATTTTATGCCCTCTGGACTTAAAGAAATCAAGAAATTTTTCTCTTAAGCTGTCTGCTTGCATAATTTGTTTAAGGTATCAATAACAATATCTGGAGAGAAACCTCGGCGGATTAAATAGCCATAAACTCGGCTTTTAGCCTTAAGGGGCTCAACGTCTTTAAGTTTTATCAATCTATCCGAAGCTAAATTTCCTACAATCTCACTCTCAGAGTAAGTGCCCTTTAACTCGCCTAGCTTGTCTTCTATAACCTCTTTGACTACACCCTTTTGCCTTAATTCTTGCCTTATTCTTTTTAATCCTATTGATTGCCTTAGGCGGGAACTAACCCAGGCTTTAACAAAAACTCGGTCGTCGATAAATTTCTTCTCCTTCAGAAAAGCAATAACCTTTTTTATCTCTCCTTCGGGAAATTTCTTTTTTTTAAGGCGCTCATAAAGTTCTTTTTCGCTGCGTAATCTAAACTTAAGCAGGAAAAAAGCGTATTCTTTAGCAGCTGAGCTATCCGCAATTAATGGGCACATTGGAAGCCCGGGTTTTGGCCGAATGCAAGGCGCGACGACGATGGCGTAGTCTTCAGTACTACGCCGAGGAGGAGCAACACCGCAGACGGCCGAAAGGCGGGCTTCCCCTCTAATTCTATATTAATGGGCTGGCTGATTTTGGGCTGTGACTGCGTCACTCGTCCTTGGCGTAATGCAAGATTACGCCTGCGTCCTCGTTCCTTGTCTCGCTCCAAAATCAGCTCAGCCAATGTACTCATTAATTGCGGATAGTTCAGCTCACACTTATCTTTTTCCTTATTTCTTTTTCTATCGCATCCTGCAGCTTCGGATTCTCTTTTAACGCCCTGATTGCCGCATCCCTGCCTTGGCCAACCTTTTCGTTATTAAACGAAATCCAAGTCCCGGATTTAGTCAATATTTCAAGATTAACTCCCGCGTCTATTATTGAACCGGTTTTGGAAATTCCTTCATTATGTAGAATGTCAAACTCTGCTTCACGGAATGGAGGTGCAATCTTATTTTTTACTACCCTCACCCTTACGTGCCCACCAATGACCTTGTCGCCTTCTTTTAATGTAGCAATCCTGCGTACATCCAGCCTAACCGATGAATAAAATTTAAGCGCGCGGCCTCCCGGTGTAGTTTCAGGTGAACCAAACATTACTCCGATTTTTTCCCTAAGCTGATTAATGAAAATTATACAAGTACGCGACTTACTGATTGCGCCGGTAAGTTTTCTCAATGCCTGGCTCATCAGCCTAGCCTGCAAACCCATATGCGAATCACCCATCTCGCCCTCTATTTCAGCTCGAGGAGTAAGCGCTGCCACTGAATCGATTACCACTAAATCCACGGCATTTGAACGCACCAGAGTTTCAGCGATCTCTAATGCCTGCTCACCTGTATCCGGCTGAGAGATTAATAGATCATCCAGGTTAACACCAATAAGCTTCGCGTATGTAGAATCAAAAGCATGCTCCGCGTCAATAAACGCGGCAACCCCGCCTTTTTTCTGGTTTTCTCTGATTGCCGTAAGCGTAAGTGTGGTCTTGCCTGAAGCCTCCGGGCCAAATATCTCAACTACTCTTCCGCGTGGTAGGCCGCCAATTCCTAAGGCAACATCCAGAGTAAGCGCTCCCGTAGAAATAGTCTCAACGTTGGCTTTAACATGCGCCCCCAGCTTCATAATCGACCCCTTGCCAAACTGTTTTTCAATCTGGGCTAAAGCCAACTCTAATGCTTTGCCACGGTCAGAAATATTCTGAGCTTCTTCTTTCTTATCTTTTTCCTTAATAACCATAATTACCTCCCAATTATTCTCATTTTATCTGAGTTTTAGATTAAATATTATATCCCACCCCTATCTTACTGTCAATACCTCCTTTCTAACTTAATAGACGCAAGACTAAGTAAAATCTAACTAAATAAAATGCCCACTATTTCAACTTCAATTGGTATTTTATTTATCTTTAGCGATACTAAAAAATGCTCTGTACAGGTTTGAGTTAAAGATACAACCTCACCAAAAACCAAATATCACGGGTTTCCTTGACATCCACTTAAAAATATGTTAAATTTAACAGATTATGGAAGAGATTACTAAGCTAAAAGCTGAGCTTGAGCGAACTAAGACCGAATTGGGAATACTGCATGAGGTCTCTAACGCCATGCGCACTACCCTAAAACTTGATGAAATCCTCTATATCATTCTTACCGGGGTAACCGCGCATATCGGGTTAGGTTTTAACCGGGCGCTCCTCTTCTTAATCAATGAAACTGACCAACTGATTGAAGGCAAAATGGGAATTGGCCCTGAAACAGGTGAGGAAGCAAACCGTATCTGGAGCCAAATCGAAGACGAAAAAAAAGATTTGGATGATTTAATCAGTGCCTACAAAAGTTCCGATAAGATTAATAACGGGCTCGAATCCGGCTTTAACAAACAAGTCCAGCGCATCAAGGTAACAATACACGATTTAAATGAAAACCTGCTTTCCCTGGTAGCCCAGGAAGGTATGCCATTACACCTTACAAAAGAGACTATCTCAAACTACAAAAACGCATCTTTAATACAACTACTAAAAAACGATGAGCTGGTCTTAATTCCTTTAAAAGCTAAAGATAAAATTAACGGTATAATCGTTGCGGATAATTTTATCACTAGGGAACCAATTACCAAAGACGATATTCGTATGCTTAGCATGCTCGCTAATCAAGCAGGTTTAGCGATTGAAAACTCACAGCTTTACGAAAAAACCGTAATGCTCGCTAATTTAGATTCACTAACCGGACTCTGGAACCATGGTTACTTTCAATACCTTCTTAATACAGAATTAGAAAAATCCCGGGTAACACAAATGCCCCTTAGCCTACTCATGCTAGACATAGATTATTTCAAAATATACAACGATGCCTTAGGGCACCAGCCCGGAGATAAAATATTAAAAGAATTGGCAATATTGCTTAAGAATCAGTCTAGAAAAATGGATTTTGTCTGCCGCTACGGCGGTGAAGAATTCGCGGTAATTTTGCCTCAAACAGACAAAAAAGAAGCGCTCCTGATTGCTGAGCGCTTAAGGACAGATATCGAAAAGCATAGTTTTATGCACGAAGAAATTCTACCCAATAAAAAACTAACTGTCAGCATGGGGATATCTTCCTTTCCGGAAGATGGATTATTGCCCGCCGAACTCATTACCGCAGCCGACAAATTCCTCTATCAGGCTAAAAACAAAGGCCGCAATAAAATTTGCTATTAGACAACGCTAGCTACTTCTTCTTTTTCCTTATTTTTATCACTGGCAAACTTAACTGAAACAATCTTAGATTCCCCTGAATGTTGCATGGTAATTCCATACATTACATCCGCGTTAACAATAGTCTTTTTGTTATGAGTAATCACGATAAATTGCGAGCCTTTGGCAAATTCCTGAAGCGCCCGGGAGAACCTGTCAACATTAGCCTCATCCAATGCCGCATCTATCTCATCGAGTATGCAGAACGGCGAAGGCTTTACCTTAAATATCGCAAAAATTAGGGCAATTGCGGACATAGATTTTTCGCCGCCAGACAAAAGCAATACATTCTGCAATTTCTTACCCGGAGGACGGCAAATAATCTCAATACCTGACTCCAGAGGATCCTGCTCATCAATTAGATAAACTTGCGCATCTCCGCCATTAAAGAGTAAGCGGAAATAATTGCGGAATTCCTCACGCACTTTCTCAAAAGTCTCCATAAACATCTGCCTAGTAGTGCGATTAATCTTTAAGATCGCCTGGTGCAGGGAATCCTTAGCGGTAGTAAGGTCAGTTTGCTGTTGGATCAGAAAATCATAACGCTTTTTCAATTCATCATATTCCTCAATGGCGACTAAATTAACCGTCCCGTATGAATCTAATTTAACCTTTAAAGATTCTATCTCTTGAGCAAGGGCGGATATACTTAAAGATTCGTCGATGGATTGAACAGTATCAATGTCTATTTTATAGGCTTGAGAGATTCTTTCTTTCAAAGAACTATATTTATATTCTATATCCTTATCCTGCATCTGTAATTCATATAGCCTATTCTTCAGGTTATCCAGTGTTTTTCTATTTGCTTCAATCTTTAAGGCTACATCGCCTGCCCCGAGTGAAACCTGCTCATACCCAGCTTCAGCTTCTTTTAGGATAATTCGCTTAGCTTCTATATTCCTGCTAGACTCAATAATTTTAGCTTCGCAATCGCTTATCTCTATGGCCATTGCTTCCGATTTAAGGAGAGCTTCCTGAATCTGTTTTTTAGTATTATCAAAATTATATTTATCGTGGGAATATGTTTCTTCTAATAACCTTAAAGTAGCCTCATCAGATACTATGCGTTTATTTAATGCCTCGAGTTCAGTCTTAACCTGGGTAATAACCACCAGGAGATCTTCTCTTGACTTACTATTTAAGGAAATACTATCTTCTTCCCTTAAAATAGAATCCTCGGCCATGCGATGGCTATTGTCTAGTTCCGAAAGAAAAGCTTGCGCGGACTTAATATTCGCCTCAAGCACAGCCAGTTCCTTTTGAGCCTCAGTCAAATCCAAAACTATTAGGTCTTCTTCTTCTTTAATTTTATTATATTGTTCTAAGATAGTGTTGGCTGAAGTCTCTTTGTTGGCAAGGTTAATCTCCTGAGAACGTAACTCTTGCCCTAAAGCAGAGATAGATTTGTTTATTGCGCCTATATTTGCTTCCTTAACCTGCTTTGAGATCCTCAATATACCCAAACCCTCATCTATTTTCGCTATTTTTTCATCTATTCTAAAAGTATCAAGCTCTATCGGCTTAGCCTCACCGGATAATTTAAAATTAGCCTGGCCGAGATATGACTTGTCCTCATCGCTTAAGCTAACCGTGTTATTTATCTGAATTACTAGGCCACTCGTCTTATCCGCCGGAAGCCTGTCTAAATAAACAAGCGCATTCATAGTCTCGGCCTTGTCCAGGTATTTAGCTTTCAGCTCTTCTAAAAAAGCCTTATGCGACTCCAGGGCCAGTTTCTGTTTTTCTAAACCATCAATCTCAGAATTTATCGAGTTTAAAGATTGGCCTTCATTTTCCAAATTTAATTTTGCTAAATTAATTTGCTGATTACAATCATCTACGGCCTTGCGCGCGAAGGCAACTTCCTCGGTAATCTTCTTGAGATTTTCTTCAGTTATTGCTTTCTCTTCATAGGCCTTTGCCTTTTCAATCTCTAATCTTTTCTTGCGCGCTAAAAATACCTGCTCTTGAGA
>JBAZGV010000028.1:0-7987 GCA_041652675.1 Candidatus Omnitrophota bacterium | reverse complement strand
GGAGGAACTTTCTGAGATTTATAGCTTTGGGGATTTTTATCCTTGCTGCTATATCTGATGCGGCGGATGGATATATGGCTAGAAAATCGAAACAACAGTCTAAAGCTGGGCTAGTTTTAGACCCCTTAGGAGATAAACTGCTTTTAATGAGCGCCTTTATCTGCCTCACAGTTAATAATAGCCTTTTAGTCAGGTTTCCGCTCTGGGTTACAATAGTTGTGATCAGCCGAGACGTTTTGATTATATTAGGCGCGGTAGTAATATATATAGTGAAGCAAAATATTAACATGATCCCCACTAGATGGGGGAAACTCTCGACTATTTTTCAGATACTTGCGGTAATATCTGTTCTTTTGCAGGTTAAGTTCTCATTTATATTTTGGTGGGTTGCGGTTATATTTACGGTTATTTCAGGAATAATTTATATCAATAAAGGGTTTAAGGTGCTTTATGCTTCGGATAATCTTCATAATAGCCATTAGTTATTTACTAGGTTCAATCCCTACCGCTTATATCTTTGCACGGTTATTAAAAGGGATTGATATACGTAAATTTGGTTCTGGAAATGTTGGGGCAACCAATGCATTTAGGGCCCTGGGTAAAGGTTGGGGCATAATCATATTGCTCCTGGATATATTAAAGGGTTTCCTGCCTGTAGTCTTGCTTGGGGATCTTTTCACAAAACAACTCGATTTAACTCAGGCACAAAACATCTTTATTATCATAGGGTTAGGTTGTATATGCGGGCATAACTGGACCATATTCTTGAAATTTAAGGGAGGCAAGGGAGTAGCTACCACCTTAGGTGTTCTTTCAGGCTTGGCTCTTAAAATACCCGGCTTGAACATTGTTTTGGGCTTGACTATTTTGGTCTGGTTCGGGAGTTTTTTAATTCTTAGGATTATTTCTCTATCTTCGGTATTAGCCGCAATAAGCTTCCCTTTATTTACCATATTATTCCGGCAGTCTAACGTAATCATATCGTTAGGAATTTTGCTCTCAATATTTATTGTTCTGCGCCACAAATCCAATATCAAAAGGCTCCTAGAAGGCAAAGAATCCCGCCTATAAAGCAAACGCTCCTTGGTCTCACGCTTCTTCGGCCAAAGATTTCACTAAATCAAATCCTAAGCTGTTCATTTTTTTTCAGAAGCATAAAGCAAGCGCTTTCTTTACAAGGCGATATCGGCTTGAATTTAGTATTGTTACAATTTATACTTTACTTTGAAGAAAGGGTAAAGTATTTTTTTTAATTCCCCACCAGCCACAGTATTTTGGGGATAGCCGGATTATCCAGTTAAATAAAGAAAGGATTTTTTTGGGTAATCCGGTTAAATTTGAGTACCCTATGTTTTAGTGCAGCGGAATACTTTTCCGAGCTTAAGCTCGGAAAAGTATGAGCTCCTTAAGAGGAGAATTATAGGATGCGCGACTTATTATTTAAAAACCTAACTTCCAATGACCGAAAAAAAAGAGTAATCTCAAGCTCCGAGATTACCGATAAAGAAGGAGTGCGCAGCATTATCCGTCGGCATTTTGTTTGTATGGTTAAGGAAACAAGGAGCGGCGAAACCATTGACAAACCAGCCCCATACCTATATGTCCTTAAAGAGCATAACTCCGAGGAACATAAGGAGAGATTCTTCTGTAAGGTTAAAGGAAGTGTCTGCGCACTTAATCAAGGCAGGCTATTTTTGATTGTTTTTATGCATTCCTTAAGGATAGACCTCGTATCCACGCCGCAAAACGCAATTTAACTTCAATAAAATCTTATTGACAAGAAGAGAAGCTCATATATAATAAAAGTAATTATGAGTAAAAAAAATTTTGTTTTTCTCCTTTCTTTTCTAGTTGTTTTTTCGTTTTTTACCCCAAGATATTCATTCGCATCTTCTCAAGGAGCGGAATATTTATGTGAGTTAGGAATTACCTTATATAATCTCGGTAAATATGACGACGCACTCTCTGAGTTAAATAAAGCGCTATTAATTGAGCCGGAAAACAAAAGAGCTAAAGAGTATGTAAATAAAATATTCCGGGAGCCCCTATCAGAAGATAACTCTGCCGATCTACTCACCTCAAATGAAAATTCAGTTTTCCTTACTAATACAGGAACAGCCGATTTCGAACCAACCAGCCCTAAACTCACCAAAGAGCAGGCAATGAATCAAGAGATGGCTAAACTTATTGATAATAAATCCGTGGAGGAAAATCTCAATAGTAACCCTAATTTATTAACGAAAAAAGAAAGAACAGGAATTAAGGCTGGGCCGTTTAGGATCACAGGAGAAGCCCAGTTAAGTTTCGGCTTAACCCCTGATGATTTTATCTGGAAAAGGGCGAATTTTGACTTAAACGAAAAATTCTTAAGCTGGAGGATGACCTCAAACGCAGGCCTTAACCGAGGTTTTAATACCTATGATCCTGCGATATATGATTCCTTGAGCGTTAATTTAGACACTGAAAATAAAGATGGGTTCAATTTCCACACCAATATTACCGTAGATCCCTGGAGTTTTACAGGCAAGGGAAGAAAGACGACGGTTAGCAATGGGTCAGGCGATACTGCGGATATTCAGTTGCTCTATTGGTCAAATACAGGCTATACACTTAACCATACTTATTACGGTAACCTTAAGGGCACTACTCTTAATCTCCCTGAACTTAAAGTAGTAGATGGTAATACAACCGCAACAACCACTTCAGGTTTCGCTATCCCAGGTACAAATATTGATAGTCAATTCCAGCCTATACGCGAGTTGTGGTTGGATTACACAAATGATCAGGTTAAATTACGCGCTTTCCCCATGGCTTACCAGGATCAAGCTTATTCGTCTGATGACCCATTAAATATAAGTAACCATGGTATATGGTGGAAGGATAGTAAGTGGTTACGCATGTATACCCCCGGAGTGGAGCATTCCGGAAATGCCCCAAAGGATTTTACCAAAGGTTATTGGGATGATTCACTCTCATTTATATCTAAAGACAGTACAGGAAAGTATCTTACTGCTTTACGGGGGTTTTCTTTCAGCTTTCAGCCACAGGAGACTACTATATTTGATACTACTGTCGCTACTCCTAAGCATCTTTGGCAGGATTACGATGAAGTAGATAATATAATTTCTGCTAGCCGCTTAAAACATTATTTTTCGGATAACTTTGCGCTCGGTGGAACGTTTACCAGCAGAAGCGGGTTTAAAATAGACCCGCAAAAACTGGACAGCCAGAATTTTGTCGGGGGCGTAGATTTAGCTTACGAAATTGTGGATGGTATAAAGGCTCAAGCAGAGATCTTAACGTCAAAATCAAAGTATGATATCAATAATTCAAACTATGAAACTGACTCCAGGGGTAACGCTTACTATTTTTCTTTTATAACGCGTTATCCAAACTCAAGCATTATGGATTTAAAATACGGCTATGATGAGATTAAGATGGATAAGGAGGAGAGCTATCTTTTGAAAAGCAAATTTTATGCCGCGAGGATGGACAGTGGTTTCGATTCAGCTCTTTCAGACTTTCATAATACCCGGCAGGATGTATTCTGGTCAAGGCATTTACATTTTCGGAAACCAATGGGTTATTATGCTCAAGGGTTAGAAGGCTCAAACACCAAATGGGACGAGCTCAATGCTTCTCGTATCGGTGATGGCATAGATGTAGGTAGAAGCACTTTGGGTTTCCGTTTTGAAATTTTCTTAGAAGACAGGTTCTCAAATCTTTTTGACCTGCGTAATGTTCATAATGTGAACGGTAAATTTATTGAGAATGTGGCGCGTGATGAAGCGACAATAAAAGTAACCGATAAATTAACCGCAAAGCTCCTGGGGATCTATCAACAGATGCCTGATACTTTAGGCGGGACAGATCCTTATATCTATGACGGAAAAACAGGCGATTTTTTTGCGAATAGCGCTGTGCCGGACGGAGTTGATCCTTCCATTAAAACCGGTTCTTTTGGCTTAAATTATGATTTCTTCGATTGGTTAAGTTTAAACGGTATATATGAACGTACGAATGATTATACGTTAGCCTACGGCAATTTCCCTCAAAATATCCTAAGAAATGACACGACTCTGGGGGGAAATTATTATCAAAATGATAACTACTATAGCGAAGTCTCGCCATTCCTCTATGGGCAAGGCATTTTTCCCCAGGCGCCTTATGATTATTATAATGTTTTTAAAACCGGCTTGAGAATTATACCGATGGAAAATTTGGAGATTTACCTAGATTACACGCGCAATGAATACGAAACCGCATCCTTAATAAATGACAATATGAACCATATTGGCATGGAGATTACCTATATGCCGGTCCCGAAAATTGGCATCTCGTTTAAATATACTTATTCCCGGTGTAAAGACATTATCCAATTGCCCAGCTCTAGCTACGCGCTTACTGACAATATCGTAGGCCACCATAATTTTTTCAGCGAGTTGAGGTATTTGCCGTCTAAAGACGATGAGTTAATTATGCAATATGGCGTAGGAGATACAAGCTCTATCGGTAATTTATCTTCTCTGGATCCTTATGGCGGCAGCATGCTTACCTTAGATACTCAGCACATTATCCGCGCTTACTACCGCAGAAAGTTCTAATAAACTAAGCCTTCTTAATTTACTCTAAATAAATATCGATTTTATTAATTTGCCGTGAACGTATTTGGCCGGCGTAGGGGGCAGGGATAGTATCTGAGATTATTTCCACCAATGAATCATTCTTATCATTAAAAGTTATTCTTCTTATCTTGGCGGCATTTTTCCCGAAAGTATCTTTATTTTTAGCGTTGTAGTAGGTTACTTTAATTTTGCTTAGGAAATTAAAACCGTACTCGCCTTTCATATTAAAAAGCCGGCCATTTAGTATCGGGTTAAAACGTAAGTTTAATTCGCCCTGCTCATTTAAAAAGAATGGCTTTAACCCAAGGTTAATCTTTAGCCATATTTCTAGAAATTCCGCGGTTGAGCCGGAGAGCCGTGCAACAAAACCGTTCCCATGAAGCTTTTTATCGGGAAAAGCGCTGCTAACCAAAAAAGAAGAATTCTCTAAAATACTGCGCCCATATTGTTGAGGTTTCTGAAAAGGTATAAGGATATCCTTAAAGTCCGCGTAGAATTCTTCGTATAATCCCGCTTTAAGCAGCTCCAACAGGTATTTATATTCCATATGAAGCCATATCGATTCATTTTCCAGCCAGCCCGGAGCAAAAATCCTGCACCTTCCAATCTCTTCAGGCATAGAGTTAAGTGAAGCGGTTACTTTATACATCTTTAATTTTTTATCAAAAAGCGCGCTCTTTTTTACTCCTTGGTATAGGGACTTTGCTTTACCTTGATCGTCCGTTAGGCGCATGGCATGCATTTGAGCCTCTAAAAATAGAGGGAGAGGTATTTGTTTAAAAGCCGCGGGTTTTATAAAATTACCGTTAAGTTTGCTATATTCTAAAACTTCATGCATGAAATAACCATGGTAAATTGAATTTTTCTCATCCCACGCTTTTAATATTCCGCATTCAATTTTTTCAAGAAGCAGTCCTATTGTGCCCAGTAATTGGGCAGCAGGCACTTCTTGCTCATTACCGCTAACACCCAGCTTAGTTTTATAGCGGTATTCCTCTTTCAATGAGTGAGTTTTATCCCACCAGAGGTAATCATTTACTGATTTATTGAGGCTTTCGCTGGTTAAAGTCCCGAGCCTATCTAAGAAATAAGCTGTTTCTTCCGTAATCCTTATTTCTTTTAAATTGGATTTTTTAAGCGCGTTTCTTATAAAGATTACTAACCGTTTTAGTTCAAAGGTTTCGCATAACGATGAGCCGAAGAGAGCGGGAAGGCCGTTTAAGGAATCAAACCAGTTAGGTTTATCAGATTCCATCTCTATACCTACACCGAATGGATCAAGCGAAGCGAATTTATTCGCCAAAAGAGATAGAAGTTTATTAAATAGGGTTGTCCGGTAAATATCACCGTGCCCGTACTCACCGCGTACTATATGCGTAAATTCTTTTCTTTTATGAATAAGTTCTTCTTTAGCGCTATCCAATACAATAGCGTGTAATTGGCGGGGTAGCCCTTTATAAAGCAGATATTTTTCGTTGCGCGGCTTCACGATCATGGTATTATCAAAAAAAGTAAAACTTCTATCTTGAAAGAGCAGGTCATTCTCTTTTTCCGGATATATCCCTAGATAGCTTTCTAGTAGATCAAGATTATAATGCCAGTGATCACTCCAAAACCCTTCGCCGTGCTCCGCGTTATTTATTTTTAAAGAGGAAGAAAGAATAATATCAAGTAGTTCATCGTAAGAAATATTTAATTTTATATCGTTATCTTCGATAAAAAAGATCAGCTCCCCGGGTGAAAACTGTTTTTTTACAAAGTGGCTGATTATACTATCAACCATTTCTTCAGGACAGGAATTTTTTAGGCTGGTTTTGATTTTATTCGCGTCTTCAATTATAAAATTAGTTCCTTTTATTACCAGCGGATTAAATCCATCTAACTGTATAAGATTAAATAAGCTTGCTATGTTTTCCGCTTTTATACAGGGATTAAACCAAAAATCATTTCTTCGGTTCTGGTTTAAGTCGCGATAGTTTCCGTTGCCTTGAGATAGATAAGTAGGAGCAATCTGGAATTTATTGTAATCGCGTTCCGGGTCTCCGTGTTTACGCGAGTAAAGATATATTGTGGTTCCTGATTTCAGGGTAAACGGATAGCCTCCCCGCAGGAGATTATCAAGATAAGTCTGTTTAGCATACAAATTGAATTCTTTAGAGCTAGAGTTAGTCTCCGCGTCTTGCATTAGCCCAGCTATTAGCTCGGCGTTTTCAGCCTTTTTCTTATCCAGGTACCCGAATTTGGTAATCTTCTTAACGGATGAATTAAGTTCTTTTAAACTGCGCATATAGCCGCTTAGAGAATAGATTACCTTTTCTTCATTTTTTTTGAGAATAAAATCAACCGGCAAGAACGCCGACGAGGTTTTGCTTTTTATGTTCTCATTTTTCGGGGGAGAAAACTTATCGTTTAAAAATAAGCGCGGGCAAGAGAAGTCAGTAACCGTGCCAAAAATGTTCTCCGGGTCTATAATCGGTTTTATAATTTTAGGCTTCTTTCCTTCGTAAGAGAATCCCAGATAAAAATTACCTTCTTTTATATGTACTACTTCAGGCCGGTCTACCGGGTCAACAAAAAGCCTGTAAAAAGGAACGCCTTTTTCCATATTCTCCACATTTATCCACGCTTCAATAGTACGGGACATTTTTTTAAGAAAGAAATTATTCGTTCCAAATGGGACAATTTGTGGAAGCCCATCCAAGAGGCGTATCTTCCTTGAGCCGGATTTTAGGTTTTTTACGGTAATTATTCTGGCTAACCCGGCGTAGTTGTCATTAGGGATATTAAAATATTTTACAGTCACCTCAATCCCTAAAGAAATATTTTTTTCTTTTAAAGTTAACTCCGAGGGAGAGATGGAGAGCTTATTGGTTATTTTGAAGGCCAAATTTGTAAAGCCGTTGTGAAAAGGCTCATAAAATAAAGTCTTCTTCCCGGAAGTTATTTTAATAAAGGTACGAAAGCCTTGCGCTGAAACAAGCTGCCAAGCTTTATTTGCCGGAAGAAATTCCAATATAGCATGATCCTTATCTTTTATTCCAAAGCTGGATATACACTGGCCGCGGTTGACATAGAATGTCCACATAGGTATCCCGTATTTTCCGGCGATACCAGGGAAGAAACTGGAAAAAGGCTTAGAGAAATTATAGTTCTCTATGACAAAATCGCCTTTTTCATTAAGATAGTACTTAGGTTTTTTATCGGTTATCTTAACCATGTTTAGATATTTTACCTAATTTCGAGCTTTTGTCCATAGAATTATTAAAATTCCGTGCCTACCCTTAAGAATCTCCCTGTCGTGTTTCTCGCTCAAGTCGTTTTTCCTGGATTTTAGCGCCTGTCTTCATTTGTTTCTCTTGGCA
>JBAZGV010000027.1:0-8022 GCA_041652675.1 Candidatus Omnitrophota bacterium | reverse complement strand
AATAACCCGTCCGCGTATAAATAAGCAAAAGGCAGGCATTTCCCAACTGCCACAGATGTCCTGTAGGCCTCGGCTAAATTTACCCTAGAATAGGAATCGCCCCTGAAGAAATCTCTTCTATGGCTCTCGCCATGAATCAAGAATTCCCGTATTCTTACGTAAACACGTTTTAAAACAGGGCTGAATACGCTTGATAAATCTTGGTCTCTATGGCTAGCCCGGAATCTGGCTACTCCTTCTAACGCGCCGGCAAGATCGCCATGGGTAACCATGGCTTGCAAATCTCTAATCTTATCAGCCTCTGCCGGCGAGCTGGTGGCTGACGATCGACAATTTGGTGAACTTGGGTGCGCCGGAGAATTGGCTTTTGAAGGCGAATTAGTTGATTCTAAAGAAGGGAACCAGATATCGAGCTTACGACAAACTAAGATTTGAGTAAGGTGAATGACCTGCTCCATATTAACAAAAACTTCCAAGGGAAGCTCGCCTACTAAATAAGTTCTTGCTGATCTTCTAAATATTCTTTCACAATCACCGAATATTTCTCTTGTCCTGGGGCCTGAAATCACGGGCCGGACAGATCGGCCTATTGTTTTAAATGACACCTTGGGATCAAGCGTCTTGGCAACAAATATCCTACCATTTCTTTCCCAAAGCCCATCTTTCCTATATTTATCCTGAATCCTGGTTAGTGTTGCCTCGGTAATTTGCTCTATGTAAGTTGTTATACACGGCCTTATTCCGCGATCATTGCCTAACTTTCCAATTAGATCGTCCCGAGGGTTATACAAAAAATAATTTGTCGCCGCCGGGCTGCTGCCTTTTCCTGCTAAAAGAATTGCTTGCTTCAAACAATAACTAGCCTTATGATTTTCTGGGTTAATAGCTAAAGCTGCCCTAAATTGAACAACTGCCTCTTCGAATCTCTCTAAAGAAAATAAAGATACTCCGTAGCGTGTATAGGTATAATCACAATTAGGATTCAAAACTAAAGCGGCCTTGTAACATTCTATTGCCTCACAGTATCTTTGCAAGAAAGACAGAGTAATCCCTATCAGTGTTTGAATTGATGGAGTTAATCCATAATCATTTATTATCTTAAGAAATGGATAGTTATATAATAAACGGTGAGGATTTTCTAAAAACCAGAGGAAATCTTTTTTTCTATAATATTTCGGAATGTTTACCTTAAAGAAATGCGCAAGAGTAAAATCTGCAAATACTGCATTATCATCATCTAAAGGAATAACCAGAAAAACATGCCCCTCTGTATCTACGCCTTTTGTCTCTACAATCCCGAGATAATGTAAAAGTATATATGTTAACTGCGAAATAGCAACGCAGGAAACAAGGCCGTGTAAAATCTTATCTCTCCATTCATTAGAAATAACTTTTGCGGATGATACTTCAGAAAAAATTTCCCCCCCTGTCCAAAGGCTGCTTACTAAAAGCTTACTAAGCCTAACTGGATTAGAATGATCAATATAAGGAGCGATGGAACTTCGTAACCTAACCAAGAAAGCAATTAAGCTACTGCTACCTTCTTGCCTGACTTGCGGAATTTCTGCTTTTAATGCATGGGCGTCGATTAAACGGAATAAAGCCATAAATTTGTCTAACAAAATTGGAATAGCTTGCTGAGAATAGCCAAGCTGTTGTAGTAAACCTCCTAATTCGATATCTTCTTCTCCTATTGGACTGGAAGAAAAACTGTCGAGGCTGGAGGCCATACTAGTGATAAGGGGTAAGGGATAGGGGGTATGTGAGAGCCAACTTACCACTGGCCCCTTATCACTTATCACTGACAACCCCGCCGGCGAGCTGACTGTGCTTTCAGAGCCTTGCACCTGCATAAGCCTATCAATAATCTTTACCGAGAGGCTTTTACTGAAATAATCTTCCTTATCGCGTATCCTCTTAAGATACCCAACCACCTGTTCCTTTTCATCCGGGCTTAACAGAGCGAACGCGCTTACAAACGCCTCTTCGCACTCCGGACTTCCAATAAGGATCTCCGCTAAAAGCTGATATACACTGCGGTAAAAATTAATGAAAAGCGCCTCCTCTTTAGATTCCCTGCGCAGGCGTTTTTCAAAAGTGCGCTTTAACCAATGATTAGTATCATCGCAAAGCGCTTTCGGCCCAAGGCGGAAGGAAATCTGGCTGGCGATCGCAGGAATATCCCCTAATGATGCCAGCACACGCAGGCCATAGCTGATCGCCGCTTGATTCTTAAGAAGAGGGTAAAGCATAAGCTCTGCTCCCCTTTTATCATACTCGCTCTTGTAGGTATCACCGCTGTCTTTAGCTCCCAGCCGATTGGCGAGATAACTCAAAAATTTTCTTTGCCGGACAGTCTGATTTTTTCTTGCATCTTTATTAAACCAAAGATACAGAAAATCATAATCACCCATAAATGAGTTGATAGCCTTCTTAAAGACAGCGTAGGCAAAACCATCACCCTTATCCATAATGCCGCTTACATC
Source organism: Candidatus Omnitrophota bacterium (assembly GCA_041652675.1). GTDB lineage: Bacteria > Omnitrophota > Gorgyraeia > Gygaellales > Profunditerraquicolaceae > Sherwoodlollariibacterium. Next base: position 5,536 of record JBAZGV010000027.1, on the reverse strand, counting down.
TATGCTATGGATATAAAGCCTATGTCGATGATAACCAACCGGATCAACGCCATTAGATGAGCCGCTCCTACCAATAACCGCTGAAAAGCCGCAAACCCTAACCCATTGCCCGTCAGACCAACGCAAGAGCCTAAGAGTATCTGGCCGGTAACTTTTGCCTTTTTTCTGCCTGGAACTTGTAATCTTAAAACAATAACGCTCATTGCCCCAATGAATTTCCTTATTATCTTTCATACTGCCAAACCCATAGGCGCCCCCCCCAAAAAATCCCGTTGCCGCAAAAACTCTACCCTGCCTATCAAAAAGCGGGATAAGTACCTTGCGTAGTTTATTTTCAGGGCTGGTGCCCTGCGTTGTTTCCTCATCTAAAACAGGCATACAAATTCCTCTTAAAGATTCCCTGAAAGGCGATTCTAACAAAGGCACTCCGAATAGCTTATACATCTGCGCGATAAATCGACAGGCAAAAAACCTGTCTTCAATCATCATAACATCAAGGAATGCCCTAAGTATTTCCTTACGCTGCACCATTACTGTTACTTTATTATCATAATCAAGGAATTCCCCAAAACGGGAATTATTCTCCCCATAAGCACTCAACACATCCTCTATGCTAATCTTGCCTTTTTTATAAAGCGTTATCTCTTTAGCCAAGGCTAACTTAACCCCGCGCACCTCTCGCCAGAAAGCGTGTTCAAATTGGACATCGCCAAGCCCGGTAACGCGCGCTGTAATCCCGGCATCACCTAACTCCTTAATATAATCACGTACACACGCCCCGAAAAAAGGAGACGCCAGCCTATGTAATCCAAATGAAGCATCCGGCCCTTTATATTCTCCGCAGAGAACTTCAGAAACCTTCACCTGTTCCGCATAAAGATAGGGAAAAAAGTTCGGGTTTTCATACACACCGTCAAGCATAAACGTTACTTCGCGCACACCAGCAGCCTGCAGCTCATCAACAGTCGGAAAGAAAATCTTTTGGTCATGCGAAGAAACACCCATCATATTGCTTATGACAACCGCGGCTTTATTCGCCCTTGCCAAAAGGCATTTACGCTGCCAGGCAATATCAACGGCATGAGCTAGCGAACTCGGATGAGGATGATAAAGCGAAGTTGGATCTAAGCGAAACCTTACATAATCATTAAGCTGAAACGCCGCGTTTTCGTCGGCACAATTAAGGAGCTTAATCGGTGTTGTCTCTGAGACCACCTCGGGAAAATCGTTTGAAATAGCCAAATATCCAAGAGCCTGAAGCCGTTCTGCTGCCGCAAAAATATGCTCCGGGCGCACAACCGCTATAACGACGTTGGAAGGCTGCTCCTGAATACGCGCGGCAAAATCTTGCTCCTCTTTAGAATAAAGGAAAGTTGACCATGGCCCAAGGCTTGAATACATTCCTAGGGCACTTTCATAAGCCCATTTGCCAAGCAATACTGTGTTAAGGCGCCTTACAAGTGGAGCCGGATAAGAAAGGCTCGCCCCCGGAGAAACTCTAAGCCAGCCATCAGGATACCTAAAAAGCCGGCTATCCCGCTCCCCCTTATTCAATCCGTCAGTCAACCCCCCGGTCCGCCCGCTGCGTAATCCGGCTCTAGTACGAGCACACTCTATATACTTTTTTCTAAAGGTTCTATAACTTCCACGTATTTCTCCTTTACTAATTTGATCTCCATCGATAGTTTTGATGGTGCCCCATTCTATTTTTTCCACAGAACGTCTCGCAGCTACCGCGGCAGCGCGCGCAACATCCCGCCGGTTAAAATTCCGCCCATTAAAAAGTGGCCGCCTTTCCAAAAGAATCTTAATAAGCCGCCTTGCTTCGCCCTGCGCCGGAGAACTAACGCTAAAAAATAATCTGTTCACAAATTCTCCCAAAAGATACTCAGCTTTATCTTTTGATACACCAAATCCGGGGCTTGTAGAAAAGATAACTAATCTTGCGTTGCATATAACCTTGTAAATGGCTATAAAAAGATCCATATCGCTTTGGCAAAAAATGTCTAAATCCACGCTAGCCACTCCTCCTGCTAGCATATTCGGGAAAGTGGACAAAAATTTATAGACATCCCCTTCCCATATGAAAAATCTATCATGCGAAATATGGGACTGTTCATAAGCCTCCCTATAAACTCCTTCTAACCTATTCCGTATAAAATAGAGTGGCATTTCTGGTACAATTGTCTTTAGCGCACAAACGTAGTTGCCTTCATCAACCACTAGATCCCTAGCGGCTTTTGGAAACACTGCGTCCAAGAGCTCATCTTCGCTCGCATCCAATGAAGGAAGAGGAACATCAAGCGGCCTGGCGTCAGAATGATAAACACTATCAATATGGCCAAATGCTGTAACTTTATCTATTAATCTCGATTTTAGTGCCGATACCGTGAAGCCGAATGCGGCGTTATGGTATGTGGACAAACATGCCTGCTGGCCTTGCCTAGTTATCCTTATATATCCATCATCCGAAAATCGTACTCTGTGACGGCCTATACATATATCGTATAATGGGCCTAATTCTGTAGTATCTAGACAAGGAACTGAGCGATTTTTATATAAAATATGCTCTATAGTTACATCCCCACTGTCAATAACTAATGGTAATGAAGCCCTTGCTGCGCCCTGCGCGGGGCTGGAGCCCCGACGCTCGCCTCGCTTGCTCGTGGCGACGCCCTGCTTACTTGCTTCATCAGCCAACGAGCTTTTCCCAAAAGCACTAAAACCCTTAACCGGGCTTGAGCCTGCTTTGGACTCCTTATTTTCATAAACAATCATCCTGCCCGTAATAACAGACCTTCTTAATACTAAATTTTGATTTACAACATCGCTTCTTAAACCGCTGTCAAATTTTCTGGGATATCCTCTTTTGCTTGAAGAATCATACACATATAAAGAATCTACCCCGGCCTTCTGTTGCGACTGAAGCCATTGCAAAGCTTGGGAAGCAGGGAGTATTTCTTGAGATGCGCTTAATACCGCATCTGCGGCTTCCCGGGCTGGCTCTTTTCCATAATACAAAGCTATTGCAAATACGCGCCTGTCATCATCTAAAACCTCCAAAAATGCGTCCTGCTCCTTGTGGCTAAGGCACTTCTTATTGGATACTGTTGTTAAATGCCGCACTACCTTTGCGATAAACTCAAAATCACTTATTGCGTTTAAAGCGCCAGCGCATACAACCGGACCATCAAGAAACTTCTTAACCAGTTGATTGAGCCTGCCAAGATTACGCGTATATAAAGCGTGGTATATATCAAAATAGTATATAAATTCTCCGGGCCTATCTTTAAGGTTAACGTGATCCAACAGGCGTTCATAACAACCATACCGGACCATCAAGCTGGCAAAAACTTCATAAGTGCAATTTGCTGAAGTAATATGCAATATACCCTCCTCTGGCCCAGAAGGTTCTTCATAAGTTGTAACTAACCCGGAATATTTACCGCCAGAACGTAAATTATAGAACCAAGGCAAGAGTCGGCATTCATAACCGGCGGCAGGGCTTGAGCCCCGACGCTCGCCTCGCTTGCTCGTGGCGACGGCGCCTGCGACCGAACCAGTATAACCTTCCTCTAATACTCTCTCCGCAGGCAAAGAAGCTTCCTGCGCCGGAGAGCTAACGGCCAACGGCCAACGGCTAATGGCTAATGGCCGGCTACTAACAACTAATCCCACCGGCGAGCTGGAAATATCCTGCCTACTATCTGCCGAGTCAACAAGGACATGGCCTGGCTTTGGTTCCGAAGGAATCATTTTAGTTATATAGAATTTACAGAAGAATACTACTGTGGAGATTAGAGATACGCTGGCTAAATAAAACTTTAAAGCGGGTAATACTAAAATACCCCATATAAGAAAAGAAAATACTAAAAGTTGAGACTCCCAGATAAAAATACTGCCGAATAGTTTATGGATGAGCGCACCTCTGGAAGAAGATTTAACCACTGTGTCATGATTAATAACCCCTCCCTTAAAAGGTAGCACGGTTATTTTTGGATAAACCGGATGCGCTTGGGCCATATTTTCTATCAATGCCCTTCTCTCAACCTTAAACATCTCTACCAAAGAAACAACTTTATCTCGTATTGCGTTAAAAGGCTCTGCAGGAACCTGACCATCAAGCCGTAACGCATTTAAGAATCTTATAAACCCTTCCAAAGATGCGATAAATCCATCCACCTCGCAGAGAAGCTCTCTAAAATCAGAGCAAGGATAGATATTAAAACCAAGATAATAAATAAGGCTTAAGCCTTGGTGGTCTCTGATGTCGGATATCTCTGGCGCTAAAATACGGCTGGCATCAATTTCCAAATCTATAATTCTTTGACAAGCTTCTTGTATAGAAACAGGACTGGAAGTACTTGTTGCTTCAAAAAACCACACAGCGTCCGCCAAATCTTCCCCTAAGCCTTCCTCACAACTAATTTGATAAGCATTCCAAATAAAGCCTTGATTTTCCAAAGCTTTTTCTATATCTCCTTTGGAATAAAAATGCTTAGGCAGAATTGTACGAATCATATCATAAATAGGGTCTGCATCGGAATCATAAGCTTCAACTTCCTTAGAGATAACTATAATGACGCGGCCTCTTGGCTTAAGCACCCTTTTGGCCTCCTGCAACGCTACTTCAGCGTCTAAGAATTCTAATGACTCTAAATAAATAACCATATCAAATAGGCCGCCATTTACCGCTAATATGTTTCCATCGCTAACAAAACTTAACCCTAAACCTTTCTTACGCATCAACATGGTAAGCTCCGGGCATAAGTCGCTTGCCACTATATTATGCCCAAGTTTTGCCAAAGCCTGCTCTGTATCCCCAAGGCCTGAGCCTACTGAAAGAATATCTAACTGCCGGCCAAGAAAGCCTATCTTACGGACAATGATTTCTCTTAATCCCGGATTGTCAGCAAGATGGCTGATAGCAACCGACCAACCCCCAATTGAAACCCAACCATCATCCTCCGCAGCAAAAATAGAGTGATTCAAATTAGAACCGCTTACCGGAAGATAATTTTTCATTGGAAATCTTTCTATCACTTCCAGGAGATTATTAATGACTAAATCTTCTCTTGATGCAGGAGAAGAGCCTATGGTAGAAGCTATTTTGGGGCCTGGAGAACAGCTTCCGATTTTAATAAATTGGCGATTAATCATATCCAACCATCGCAATGCATCGTCGCAAGCTTCAACCCATACAAGAATAATCTGGGGGGTATCGTTAAAGGAACCAAAGAACCCCCCATTAACAAAATCGTATATTTCGTAGGCTCCACCGGGCAAAGCATGTGCAAGAGATGCGGCATAGCCGTCGGATGAATCTACGTAAGGGAAAGTAGCGGCTGTTGCCTCTAGAGCGACGAAAATAACCGCCCTCCTTCTTTCCTCAACCATCATCTCAACTGTTTCTCCAAATGAAATTGCAAGACAAACATCTCGTTTCTGCCCAGCCATAACAATAACATCTCCCCCATTTAGTATTTCAACGCGCGCCTCTTCAGGAATTGTCCCTCCGTACGAAAGAAATCCTCCT
>JBAZGV010000026.1:0-8152 GCA_041652675.1 Candidatus Omnitrophota bacterium | reverse complement strand
GAGAAGCTTTAACATAACTCAAGCTGAAGTAGAGGATGATACAGGAAGAATTTCCTGTGTTTGGTTTAACCAGCCATATCTTAAGAATTACCTTAATCCCGGGAAGGGGATGATATTATACGGCAAAGTAGAGCGTTATGCCGGACGTTTGCAGATGAGCAATCCGGAATATGAGTTTCTTTTAAGTGAAGATGATAACGGCCTTAGCGTGGGCAAGTTGGTTCCGGTCTATACCCTGCCCGAAGGCTTAAGCCAGAGAAGTATCCGCAAGATTATTAAAACCGCGTTGGATGAATACTTGCCTAAGTTAAACGATTGTCTTCCTTATGATATAAGATCACGGAATAATTTGGAGAATTTGGCTAAGAGTTTGATTAATATACATTTTCCCGAGAGTTTTGAACTGCAAAAAAAAGCTTATACCCGGCTCGCCTTTGAGGAATTTTTTCTTTTTCAGGTTCCTTTAATTTTACGCAAGCTTAATAGGGAGAATAAAAAAGGCATAGCGCATCAGGTGGAGGGCCGCATGACGGAAGATTTCATATCCGGGTTACCTTTTAAATTGACTCAAGCGCAGGAGAAGGTGATTAAAGAGATAAAATCAGATATGGCTTCTTTAAAACCTATGCAGCGTTTATTGCAGGGTGATGTTGGCTCAGGGAAAACCGTCGTGGCGACAGCCGCTAGTATTATGGCGATTCAAGGCGGCTATCAGGTTGCCTTTATGGCGCCTACAGAAATATTGGCTAGGCAACATTATGATAAGATAAAATCGCAGGCGAAAGGGGTAAGGATTAGCCTATTTACGGCTAGTACAGATAAGAAGATTAGAGAAAGAGCGTTACGGGAGATGAAAGAAGGTAAGGTTGATTTAGTTATTGGTACGCACGCGCTTTTGGAGGCAGGGGTTATCTTTAAAGATTTAGGTTTGGTGATTATCGATGAGCAGCATAAATTCGGAGTGGGGCAACGCGCGCTTCTTCCCCGTAAAGGCTTAAATCCCGATGTATTAATCATGACTGCGACTCCGATTCCGCGGACTCTCGCGATTACTCTCTATGGAGACTTAGATGTTTCCATTATTAATGAACTTCCCCCGGGTAGGGCAGCAACCAAGACAGTTTTTTTGGATCAATCCAAGAGGAGCGAGGCATACGCGATAGCCAAAGAAGAGCTAAAGCAGGGGCATCAAGTTTATATTATTTATCCGGTCATTGAAGAATCACTGGCTTTAGATATATCCGGCGCCAAGAGGATGTATGCTGAATTAAAGGCCAATGAATTTAAAGAATTTAAATTAGGCCTTGTCCATGGGAAATTAAGCCAGGAAGAACAGGATAAGGTTATGTCCGCGTTTAAGAATAAAAAAATCGATATTTTAGTCTCCACAACCATTTTAGAAGTAGGTATTGATATCCCGTTAGCTACTTGCATGATTATTGAATATGCTGACAGGTTTGGTTTGTCCCAACTGCATCAGTTACGCGGCAGGGTAGGCAGGGGGAGCGATGCTTCTTTTTGTTTGCTTATTTCCGATGCTAAGACTCAAGAATCCGCCTCTAGGCTCGGGGCTATGGTTAAGTATGGCGATGGGTTTAAGATTTCCGAGGAGGATCTTAAAATAAGAGGGCCGGGAGAATTTTTCGGTAGAGAGCAGCATGGCTTGAGTGAGCTTAAGATAGCAGACCCTTTAACCCAGATGCAGCTTTTAAAAAGGGCGAGAGAAGAAGCAGTGAAACTGCTTAAATTTGACCTGCATTTAGAGGCCAGGCAAAATCAGTTATTAAAAGAGAGTTTATTGCAAAAGTTTCCGGAATATGAGAAACTTATTTTAGTAGGATGATACGCATAACTACAGGTATATATAAAGGCAGGAATTTAAAGATACCGGAAGGTATTCGGCCAACCCAGAATGTAACAAGGAAGGCACTCTTTGATATTATTGGCGATATCGAGGGTTTGACTTTCTTGGAATTATTTGCCGGTTCAGGCGCGGTTGGTTTGGAAGCGGCTTCGCGCGGGACTAAAGGAGTAGTTTTTGTAGAGAATAGCGGCGCCTCTATAAAAGCTATTAATGATAATATCGCGCTTATCCGGGGATCTGGCATATCTCAAGCACAGCTTAGGGATTATTTGGTTATCCAATCGGATGTCAATGAGGCAATAAAGCAATTAAGCAGGCAAAAGAAGGTTTTTGATCTTATTTTTCTTGATCCGCCTTACTGCAGGGGTGGTGCCGAAGAGCCCCTCGTAAAAAAAACCTTGCAAACACTTTGCGCCTATGATATATTACCGCCCACTGGTTTAATAATAGCGCAATATTCTAAGAAAGAAAGCCTCCCGGAGCACTTGGGAGTTTTAAATTTATTAAAGCTTTCAGTTTACGGGGATACAAAAATCTCCTTCTACCAAAAGAAAGTAGTTTAGTTTATGGGCCAGATAGCGATATATCCGGGGACATTCGATCCTGTAACTTTTGGCCATATTGATATTATTAAGAGGGCGCAGGAGATATTCCCTAAAATTATTGTCGCGGTAGCGCATAATCCGCATAAGAAGCCGCTTTTTAGTGTTGAGGAAAGAGTGGCGATGCTTAAAAAAGCAACCAAGGATTCAGAGGGTATTGAAATTTTTGAATTTGATGGGTTAGTGGTGGATTATGCCCGAAAGAGTAAGGCTAAGGTTTTGATCAGGGGCTTAAGGATGCTCTCGGATTTTGAATATGAATTTCAGATGGCGCTTACCAACAGGAAGCTAGCTACAGATATCGAGACTATTTTTCTTATGCCGCATGAGTCATATAGCTATCTCTCTTCTAAGCTTCTAAAAGAAGTAGCGTCTTTAGGCGCGGATTTATCAAATTTTGTCCCGGATTTTGTGGGAAAGGCGCTTAAGGAAAAGATAGCTAAGCTGTAATGAAAATAGACGTTAGGCAGATACCTGAAACAGGGTTAATGCTTACCGAGGAATTCAGTTCTAAAGATTTAGATTTGGATACGGATTTAATCAGGTTCTTAAGCCCGATAAAAGCTAAGGCGGTTATCAGCAAAAGTTACGGTGCGGTTAGAGTTTCTCTTACCCTAAGTTCGCTGATAAATATAAACTGTGGGCGTTGCCTTAAAGAAGAAAAAAAAGATTTTAATAGAGAGATTGAATTTAATTACGCTGTGGATAAGTCGGATTCAATATTAGATTTGGATCCTGATATAAGAGAAGAGATTATTTTGGATTATCCCATAAAGCCTTTGTGTCATATTGATTGCAAAGGGCTTTGCCCCAAATGCGGGGTGAACTTAAATGAAGGAGGTTGTAACTGTGGCACTACCTAAGAGAAGGCATTCAAAAACGCGCGGACTAAAGCGCCGTACACATTGGAAAATAAAATCTAGCAATCTTTCTAAATGCCCTCAATGCAAAGAGCCTAAGATTGCCCACCGTATATGCCCTGTTTGCGGTTATTATAAAGGTAAACAGGCTATTGTAATTAAGGTAAAAGAAAAAAAGAAGAAAAAGTAGGTTTTTAAGGAGAAAAGATTAGCATGAAAATAGTCGTTGATGCTATGGGTGGTGATTACGCGCCCAAAGTAGTTGTCGAGGGCAGCATCGCTGCTGTTAAGGAATATGGCGCTCAAGTAATTCTGGTAGGGGATGGGGCCAAAATAAAATTATTACTTAGAGAGGCTAAGTATTCTGGTGATAGCATTGAAGTTGTCCATGCCCCGGAAGTAATTGAGATGTGTGAATCTGCGGCGACAAGCGTGCGGCGCAAGAGGAATTCATCTATTGTGGTAGGTTTAAACTTGCTCAAAGAAGGCAAGGCCGACGCATTCTTTAGCGCTGGTAATACCGGAGCAGTGGTCTGTGCCGCGACATTAGAGCTAAGGCTCTTACCCGGGATTGAACGTCCGGGTATAGCTATTATTACTCCTACCTTAAAGGGCATAACTTTAATTATTGATGTAGGCGCGAATATTGACCCTAAGCCTAACCAGCTTCTTCAATACGGTATTATGGCAGATGTTTATTGCCGTAATATTCTCAATAAAATAAATCCTTCTGTTGGGTTGTTAAATATAGGGGAAGAGGAAGCTAAGGGTACTGAATTTATGCGCCAGACGCATGAGCTATTACAGAAGAGTAATCTGAATTTTATTGGCAATGTCGAAGGAAAAGATATTTTTTCGGGTAAAGTCGACATTATTATTTGCGACGGTTTTGTAGGAAATGTAGCTTTGAAAGTAGCTGAGGCTGCGGCGGGAGTAATGCAGGTATTTTTAAAGAGGCATCTTTTAAGTAATATATGGGGTAAGATTGGATTGCTTTTTTTATTGCCCAGCCTTAAGCGTTTCAAAAAAGATATAGATTACGCTGAATACGGCGGAGCGCCTTTGTTAGGGGTTGATGGAGTAGTTATCATCGGCCATGGACGTTCCAATGCGAGAGCGATTAAGAACGCTATCAGGGTGGCGAAGGAAGAAGTAGAGCGTAAATTTAATGAAAAGATTTTAGAAGCAATTAATGTGAAGGCATAAGAAAAATAGGGATTGTCCCTGAATTTAACGGAGTAATATGCGTAGAGTAGGAATAATCGGGGTAGGCGAATATCTTCCGGATAGAGTTTTGACTAATGCTCAACTAGAAAAGATTGTGGATACTTCTGATGAGTGGATTGTGAGCCGCACTGGGATAAAAGAGCGCAGGCTTGCAGCAGATAGCGAAGCAACTTCGGATTTGGCTATAAAAGCTGCGAGGGAAGCCTTAAAGAGCGCCAATTTATCCCCGGAAGATTTAGATCTAATTATTGTAGCTACAGTTACCGGAGATATGCCTTTTCCATCGACAGCGTCAATTGTGCAAAATGCCCTTTTAGCCAAAAAGGCGGCGGCTTTTGATATTTCTGCTGCTTGTGCGGGATTTATCTATGGCCTTTCCATAGCTAATCAATTTATTAGCAATGGTGCTTATAAAAATGCTTTAGTCATCGGTGCGGAGAAACTTTCGGCAATAACTGACTGGAAAGATAGAAATACTTGTGTCTTATTTGGAGACGGAGCTGGTGCATGTGTATTATCGGAAGTCAAATCCGGAGGGATAGCTTCTATTTATCTAGGTTGTGATGGTTCGAATCTTAGTTTGCTAAATCTTCCCGCAGGAGGATCGCGCCGGCCGGCAACCCGCGAAACTGTGGATAATCGCATGCATTATATTAAAATGCAGGGTAACGAATTATTCAAAATCGCAGTTAAAACCATGACCGAGGCAGCGCAAATAGCCTTAAAACAGGCGAATATGACTTTTAAAGATATAGATCTTATCGTTCCGCATCAGGCGAATTCCCGGATTATTATGGCAGTGGCCAAGAGGCTGGGTATTCCCGAGGACAAAATTTATCTTAATATAGAGAAATACGGGAATATGTCCAGTGCTTCTATTGTTACAGCATTAGTGGAAGCGGTAAAAGGAGGCAGGGTTAAGAAGGGCGATACAGTTTTGTTAGATTGTTTTGGCGCAGGCCTGGTGTGGGGCGCTTGTGTTATAAATTGGTAGATATGGAAGAAAAAACAGCTTTTTTATTCGTCGGACAGGGATCTCAATATGTAGGGATGGGAAAAGATTTGTATGATAGTTTTCCCGAGGCGAAAGCGGTCTTTGATAAAGCGGAAAATATATTAGGTTTTAATCTGAAAAAGTTTTGTTTTGAGGGCCCGGAAGATGCGCTTAAGATGACAAACATCTCCCAGCCTGCAATCGTAACGGTAAGTATTGCGGCATTCGAAGCCTTCAGGGCTAGGAAAAATATTAAACCTGGTTATATGGCAGGTTTAAGCTTAGGTGAATACAGCGCTTTGATAGCTTCAGGGAGTTTTAGTTTTGAGGATGGGATCCGCCTGATTAAAATAAGGGGCGAATTAATGGAAGAGGCGGCTAAGAAATATCCCGGGAAAATGGCAGCTGTTTTAGGTTTATCTACTGAAAAAGTAAAAGAAATTTGTTTGGGTAGCGGAGCTGAACTCGCTAATTTGAACTGTCCGGGGCAGATAGTGATTACCGGCAGGGCTGAGGCAATAGATAGGGCGTCTGCTTTATGTATGGAGCAGGGGGCAAAGAGGGTGATTCCTTTAGAGGTAAGCGGCGCGTTTCATTCTTCGCTTATGTCCGAGGCTTCGCTAGGGCTTAAGAAAGCCCTGGAGAATATTCCTATGAGGGATCCGTTAGTCCCGGTTATCAGTAATTTTACAGCTCTTCCTCAGGAAAAAGTATCTCAGTTCAAAGATAATTTAGTAGATCAGATACGTTCTTCGGTCAGATGGGAAGAGTCAATAAGGTTTATTCTCTCTAAAGAGGTATCAAATTTCATAGAATTTGGCCCGGGTATGGTTTTAAAGGGCCTAATGCGCAAAATTGACCTAAGCGCGCAGGTAATAAATATTGAAAAGAAAGAAGATATTCTTAGTTAAAAGAGGTGTTTTATGAGACTTAAAGATAAAGTGGCTTTAGTTACTGGTGGCGCAAGAGGAATAGGTAAGGCTATTGCAATGGTTTTTGCCAAGGAGGGTGCGGATATTGTTGTGGCAGATGTGAACCTTGAGGTAGCCCAGAAAACAGCTTCCGAGATTGAGGGCTTAGGCAGAAAGGCGCTTGCCTTAGAGCTAGATGTGACTGATTATCAAAAAGTAGAAGAGGGAGTGAACAAAATTCTTGACAAATTTGGAAAGGTTGATATATTAGTTAACAACGCTGGGATTACTAAGGATAATCTTTTGCTTAGGATGTCTCAAGCAGAGTGGGATGCGGTTATAAATGTTAATTTAAAAGGAACATTCAACTGTATTAAAGCTGTATCCCGCCCCATGGTTAAGCAGAGAAGCGGTAAGATTATAAGTATTGCTTCTATAATCGGGCTAATAGGTAACTGGGGGCAGGCAAACTACGCTGCTTCCAAAGCAGGGATAATCGCTCTTACTAAAACCGTAGCTAAAGAACTAGCATCGCGTAATATCAATGCTAATGCCGTTGCTCCTGGTTTTATACAAACTGATATGACCGCCAAGCTTTCAGATGGCGTGAAGGCTAAAATGCTGGAAACAATTCCCATGGCTAAGTTAGGAACGCCTGAAGATGTAGCTAATGTTTGTTTATTTCTGGCATCCGAAGAATCCAGCTATATTACTGGGCAGACGATTACCGTGGACGGCGGAATGGTAATGTCTTAAAGATGGGCGTTGTGGAGTTAATTTACTAACCTGCGATAAGCGGGAAAATTAAGGAGGAAAAAAGAATGGCAGTACAAGAAAAAGTTAAGTCAATTATAGCAGAACAATTAGGCGTTAAGCCAGAAGAGGTTACTCCGGAGGCTTCATTCGTCGATGATTTAGGCGCGGATTCTTTGGATACGGTAGAGTTGGTTATGGCTTTAGAAGAAGAATTTGGAATTGAGATACCTGATGAGGATGCGGAAAAGATTGCCAAAGTTGGCGATGCAATTAAATATATTGAAGAGAAGAGTGTCGGCAAATAATAACTTAATATAGATCAAGATTCAGAACTTACCCCGCCGTTTATCTAGCGGGGTAAGTTTTAAATAAGCGTTTTTAAAAAATGCAGAAAAACAGAGTAGTGGTTACGGGTTTAGGAATTATTTCTCCTGTAGGCAATGATGTGCCTAGTTTCTGGAATTCCTTGAAAACGGGTAAGGGTGGCGTTGGCCCTTTGACTAGTTTTGATGCTACTAATTTTGATTCTCGTATCGCCGCGGAGGTAAAGGGTTTTGACCCCGGGCTCTACGCTATGGATCCAAAAGAGGCTAAACGCACGGCTAAATTCGTGCAATATGGGATTGCGGCCAGCAAACAAGCTATTGAGTCTTCGGGTATGGATTTAAATAACGAGAATAAAGAGCGAATCGGCGTTTTAATCGGATCCGGCATTGGGAGTTTGTATGTAATAGAGGAAGAGCATAAGGTAATGTTGAATAAGGGGCCTTCGCGTATGTCGCCTTTTCTTATTCCAATGCTTATTGTTAATGAGGCGAGTGGTTATGTCGGGATTAAATTCGGTTTAAAAGGCCCTAATCTTTGCGTGGCTACTGCTTGTGCTTCGGGTTCGCATGCTATTGGTGATGCTTTCAGGATCCTAGAGCGTGGAGATGCCG